>JAUIJR010000177.1 GCA_030431075.1 Polyangia bacterium
GAGGCACCCGCGCGCGAGCTGGCGCTGGCCACCGAGCTGCCGAGCTTGTCCGTGATCCCCGCCTCCCCGGATCTCGCCGGCGCCGAGATCGAGCTCGTCGACGTGGAGGGCCGCGAGTCGGTGCTGCTGCGCGGGCTCGAGTCTTTGCGACGCAGCGGCGAGTTCGAGTTCATCTTTCTCGACTGCCCGCCCTCGCTCGGGATCATCACCCTCAACGCGCTGGTCTGCGCCGACGCGGTCATCATCCCGATGCAGGCGCGCTACTTCTCGCTCGAAGGCTTGGGCGCGCTGACCCGCACCATCGGCCTCGTCCGCGAGAGCCTCAACCCCAGCCTCGAGATCCAGGGCATCGTCTTTTGCATGTACGATCCCCGCACGCGCCTGTCGCAACAGGTCGTCGGCGAGGTCGAAGAGCACTTCGGTGGGCTGGTCTACGAGACCACGATCCCCATCAACGTGCGGCTGTCCGAGAGCCCCTCCTTTGGCAAGCCGGTACTCTTGTACGATATCGAGTCCAAGGGCGCGCAGGCCTATTTGGCGCTGGCGGCGGAGTTCTTGGCGCGGGAAGAGGGCGACGGGGCGTCGCCGAGGGAACCGGGATGAGCCGCAGCAAACAAGGGAAACGACAAGCACTCGGCCGTGGATTGGGCGCACTGATCCCCGAGGCCAAGTCCCCACGCCGCGACACGAGCGAGGCCGACCCGAGCCCGAGCGAGGCGCGCCCGGCGGGCCCGCAGTCGTCGACGGGCCTCAAACAACTTCCCATCGAGCGCCTTCACCCCGGGCCTGCGCAGCCGCGGCGTCGCTTCGACGAGGACGCCCTCGAAGAGCTCGCCGTCAGCATCCGCAACTACGGCCTGATCCAGCCGATCGTCGCCACCCCGCGCCCGAACACGCCGGGTCACTACGACATCTTGGCCGGTGAGCGACGCTGGCGTGCGGCCCAGCGCGCCGGCCTGCACGATGTGCCGGTCGTCGTGCGGGACACGGAGTCCTCGCGTCACCTCGAGCTCGCGCTCATCGAGAACCTCCAGCGCAGCGACCTGACGCCGATCGAGGAGGCCCGCGCCTACGCCTCGATCCTCGACCTGCACGGCTACACCCACGCCGAGATGGCCGACCGCGTCGGCAAGGATCGCAGCACGGTCAGCAACGCCCTGCGCCTGCTGAAGCTCCCGACCAGCGTGCAGGACATGCTGCAAGAGGGCCGCTTGGGCATGGGGCACGCGCGGGCCTTGCTGCCCCTCGAGGACCCGCCGCAGATCATCGCGCTGGCCAAGCGCGCCGCCTCCACCGACATGAGCGTGCGCGCGGTCGAAAGCGAGGTTCGCAAGCGGCTGCGCGCAGCCGAGGCCGAGCGCCCCGACGACGAGGACGCCGACGAGCGCCGACGCCACGCGATCATCATCTCGGATCTCGAGACCCGCCTCGCGCGGGTCCTCGGTGCCAAGGTCAAGCTCAAGACCGGCCGCAAGCGTCGCGGTCCGGGCAAGGTCGAGATCAACTACGCGAGCTTGGATGACCTCAATCGGATCTTGCACGTGCTCATGGGCACCAAGGGCGAAGGGTGAGGCGCATCGCCCTCGCCTCAATCGCTCTTCTCGCCCTGGCTTGCTCGCGCGCCGACGACTCTCCCCCACCCTCCGCGGATCCGAGTACCCCGCCGCCGCTCGATCTCCCGATCGCCGACCTCCCGATGGCCGACCCTCCCGTGGCCGCACCTGCACGCGTCAGTCCGGTGCCCGAGGGACTGCGCGAGCTCGACGCGAGGCTCGAGGGCCTGCGCGTCGATCTGCGCTACGCCGGCCCCGACAACTTTAGCGGCGCCCCTGCCCCCGGCTACCACGCGCAGCGCTTGTGGCTGCATCCGCAAGCCGCGGCCGCCCTCGACGAGGCGCGTCGGGCCGCGCTGGCCGAAGGCTACGGCCTGTGGATCTTCGACGCCTATCGCCCCCAACGCGCGACCGAGTACTTCGTCGAGTACGCGCGCACCCGCGGCCACGCCCACTGGCTCAGCGAGGGCTACCTCTCGCCGCGCTCCACCCACGGCCGGGGCTTGGCCGTCGACCTCGGCTTGTTCCGTCTCGGCGAGGATGTCCCGGTCGACATGGGCTGCCCCTTCGACACCTTCTCGAGCGAGGCCCACACCCAAAACGCGCGTGGTGAAGCCCTCGCCCAGCGCCATCGCTTGCGCCGACTGATGCGCGACGCCGGCTTCACGCCCTACGCCAAGGAGTGGTGGCACTTTGGCTGGCCGCTCGATCCGAGCGAGGCGCCGGTGCTCGACCTGCCCATCGTTCCCTGAGCGCCGGTCTCAGTCGTCGGGCGGCGAGGTCGACAGCGGCGGTCGACCCGGCGAGTCGAGCCAAGTCGCCATCAGGTCGGCACGCGAGTGGACCCCAAACTTGCGATAGATGGCGACCACGACCTGGTGCACCGATCGTCGGGTGATTCCCAGCTCGGCCGCGGCCTCCTTTTCGGAAACCCCGCGCAACAAGCAGCGCAAGACCGTCACCTCGCGTGGCGTCAACGGCTTGCTGCAGCCCGTGAGGCCGCGCAAGCGCAACCAGTCGAGCCACAAGCGGCGCGCGCCCTGAACCACGAAGGCCAAGAGTTCGCGGTCGTCGGTGGAGAAGCCCTCGGGACGTTGTGTCGAGAGCACCACATAGAGCTCGTGGTTTCGGTCCCAGCTCACGACCGCGGTCAACATGTCCGCGAGCCCGAAAGGCTCGTACATCAAGCGGTAGCTCGACGAGGCATGCCAGGTCGCGTCGTCGATGAGGTCGCCGCGACGGTAGGCCCGGTCGCGCCCCGCCTCGACCAAGAGCGCACGCGTGTGAGGGCAGGTGTCGAGGTCGGTGGTCTGTCGCTGCCAGTCGTTGATGCTTTGGACACGCTCGTCCGTGAAGCCCGCTTCGGCCGAGGCAACCCAAGTCACGATCTCCCACGCCGAGGCGTGCGTCGGCTCCGCGCTCCCGCGCGCGACGACCACCGTCGCCGTCACCGCCTCGGTCAGCTCCTTGCACCGGAGCACCATCTCTCGCACCGAGGCTTCCGCTCGATGGGCCGGTGCGTCCGTGGCGCAGCGCAGCATCTCGGCCACTGCGCCCCAGTCGGGCCGCTGGCGCGGGGCGTCCATGCGCCGAGCATACGGTCCGCGAAGGCAATCATCATTTGCGGTGAACCCGCGGCGCGGTGGTTTTCCACCGTGTCCGTGCAAAGCCCCACTTGTAACCTCCCGGCGGTGCGACGCGAGCTCATCGCCGATGTGCGGCGCCTTTGGCGCGAGTGCGACCACATCGCGGCCACCGACGTCGACGAAGGGTGGCGACGCTTCGTCTCGGGCGCCGCGAAGCTCCTCGAAGCACCCGGCGGCGGCTTCGCGGTGCTCTACTCGCGACGCGGCGGAGCCGAGGATCCCTTCGCAGGCTGGCTACCCGTCCACGCCCTCGAAGAGGGTCTCGACGCGGACCTCCGCATGAAGATCAAAGCCGCGTGGATCACCGACCCCGAGTGTCAAGTCGACGACAGCGTCGCGCGCATGTTCGCCGCGGGTGGCTCCACCCGCGTCATGCGTACGCGCGACATCGAGCCCGAAGCCGAGCGTTGGGAACGCTCCCCCAGCCGACGCCTGATCGAGGCACACGGATTGCGCGACCGCATCATCGGTGCCTACGCGATCGATGAGAGGACCGAAGTCCACTTCGTCTTCGACCGGCGACGCGCGCAAAGCGACTTCTCCGAGGCCGACCGGGCGATTCTCGAAGTCATGCTCAGCGGCATCGGACGCCTGTGTCGCTGGCTCGCGCTGAGCTATGGCGTCTACCCCCAAGGCAGCCGCATCAGCCCCCGACAACGCGAAGCCCTACAGCACCTGCTGACGGGTGAAGCCGAGAAGAACATCGCGGACCGCATGGGGCTCAAGCAAAGCTCGCTGCACCAGATCGTGGTTGAGCTCTACCGTCGCTTCGGCGTGCAAAGTCGCCCCGAGCTGATGGCGATGTGGCTCGGGGGCGAGACCGACGGCCCCACCCCCGACTGAGCCACGAGGGCCGCTGCCTACTTGGCGACCGAGACGTAGTCCAAGCGCAGCAGGATGTCCTCGACCGCGTCGAGGTTGATGCCGTCGCTGCGCGACGCGTCGTCCTCTTCGACGCTGATGACCCCGGCCGGGATGAACAGCGCGTACTCACCGTAGAGGCCACGGGCGGCGAGCTCGGAGGTCTCTCCGTTCTCGTACTCGTCCTCCTCGAAGGTGCCGCGATCGACGTTGAAGTAGGCCTCGATGCGCGCGCGACTAAAGGCTTCGATCCCATTGTCGACGCCGAAGCTGCTCGTGCCGACCGAGGTCCCCAAGCCGGGGTCGCGGAAGAGGTTGCGCGCCGGACGGACCGAGGCCGCCTGCAGCTCCCCGGGTCCGGTGGCCGAGCCCCCGCACCACTGGCTGAAGAAGGTATTCTTCTTCATCAAGTCGATGCGGGTGAAGGTGGTGTCGGAGCCGACGAAGATCGGGTCCGCCCCCAAGATGCTCGCGTTGACCGACCACAAGCGCTCGGCGCAGTCGGTCCCGGCGAGCACGCTGATCCCCGAGCCCGAGCCGAGGCCGATGCTCCCGAAGGGCATGAGGTTGAAGGGAATCTCCTGCCCCAGGTAGGCCCCGTTTTCGTCGTACTTGGCGAACTGCGGCGCCTGCAAGATGGCCCGGAAGCGCTCTTGCTCGGTGAGGTCCTGCTCCGACTCGGGCAAGAAGCTCTGGTCGACGAGCTGCAAGAGCTCGTCGCGCAAGCTGATCACGACCTTGAGGTCGGTCGGCTGGTTGCCGTTGATCGTGCGGGTACCCGCGGTGATCCACAGCTCGTCGAGTACCGCCTCGAGGTCGTCGGGGGTCTCGGCCGCCAAGGTGTCGGCCCGCGCCGACAAGCTGGCTTGGAACTCGTACTCCACCGCGCGCACCGCCAAGTAGACGGTACGACGGGCCAAGGCCATGCGACGCACGTAGGTATTGACGTTCTCCGAGAGCCAGCCGTCGATGTCCGGCGGTGCCACGAAGCGGTCCTGCAAGAAGGCGAGGGTCCCGCGGCCCTCGTTCCACTTGTCTTGCGCGTTGCGCAACGCGTTGAGGAAGGCGAGCTTGGCCGAGTTTTGGTCTTGCTGTGCCCGCTTGAGCTCGAGGCGGGCCGTGTCGATGCTGACCAGCTCCATCTCCGCGTCGTTCATGCAGACCTTGTAGGCGCCTTGGTCTTCGTAGTCCGCGACCAGGTTTTCGAAGTCGTCCGTCGCCTGCTCCATTGCGACTTCCATCGCCAACGAGGCCGCGTTCGCGGTGGTTTCGGCTGCGCCCGCGACACAGGCGACCCCCACCGCGGCCCCGCTCTTGATCGCGTCCCAGGGCGTCGTACTCGAGGAGCCCGCCGCCGTCGCCGCGCACTCCTTGACGCCAGCCGCGATGTTGGCGGCTTGGTCGGCGGCTTGCTTCCCGATCCGCAGGCCGCGCATCAACTCGGCCTGCTTGTCGCGGGCCTGGTTGATCAGTTCGGCGGTCTCCAGCTCGATCTCACAGGACTTCACCGCGATGTCGAAGGCCTGGGTGTGGTCGTCGATGGCGGACTTGGCGATCAGCACGTCGGTGGCGGCGCCGTCCATGTCGAGCAAGAGCTCTCCAAGGGACCCCGACAAGCAGCCCTTGATCGAGCCGCGGCGCTTACGGGGCGGGAGCTTCGAACGCTGAGGGCCGGGAAGGCCGTTCCCCTGCGCGCGCGCACGAAGGTAGCCGCGCTCGCAGCTGCGTCGGGCTGTGCGCTCCATGCTGTAGCCCGCGGCCCCCTTCGGAAGTCGAACCTCCAAGATCCCGGATCCGAGGTCCAGCTCTTGCGTCACCCCGAGCGAGTCTTCGCAGTGGATGCAGGCGCTTGTGCCCGTGCAGCTGGTGGAGAGGACGGGTCCGAAACAGGTCGCCGTGCCCCAGCTCGTCGGCCGCCCGGGGAAATCGAGCTCGCGGAAGTACGCGTAGGCCGTCTCGTTGGCCAAACCGAAGCTGGGTGACTCGGCGGGCAGCCCGGGGCCTGGTCGTGAGCGGTCTGCGACCGCCAACCCGGTGCAGGCCTGGGTCATGATGGCGGCCATCCCGGCGCGCGGGTAGTAGCTCGAGTCGGGCTCCACGACGTTGGCCATGCAAGTCTCGTCGTAGAAACACGAACCGGCCGAGAAAGCGTCGTTTTGGACATACGAGCCCGCGGTCGGGCCACAGTACTCCTGCAAGATGTCGTCGTAGTCCGCCTCCACGAAGGCGAGCTCGGTCGCCAGCTCCGCGGCCGACAGGTCGGCTTGGTACTCACGGTCGATCTCGGCGAGGTAGGTGTCTCGCGCGGTGGCCAAGGCATCGACGGCGCGGTCGACCATGAAGGGCGACCACGCGGCGACCTCGGCCGGGTCCCCCAACAAGAAGTCGCTGATGGCCGAGAACTGGCCACCGGCTCCCGTGGTGTCCGCGAAGAAGTACAAGGGCAGGTCGTCGTCCTCGATACCGAGCGGATTCGTGCCGTCGACCAGCGCCCGCACCTCTTGCATGACGCCGTTGGACAAGGTCGTCAGATCATCGGTCGCCGCACCGAAGCGAGCGAGCCAACTGGGGGCCGCGTCGACCTCCAGCCCTCGGCGCGCCAGCGTCTCGGAGATGGTGCGCATCAACAGCAGGCGCGGCATCAAGGCGCGGACCCGGTCGAGCGCGTCCAGATCGAAGTTTCGACGCGCGCGCTCGATGTCGAGTCGGAGCAGCTCGAGCTGGGGGACCATCGACTCGGAGAGCGCGACGGGAAAAGCCATGCCAGGCTCGCCCGCAAAGGAGGTCGTCCCGGGCTCGAGGTGTTCGCGATAGTCCGGATTCGCCCAAGTCTCCGGCGCCATCCCCTCGTAGCTCGCCGCGACGCGGGGCAACAAGAGGAAGTCCAAGCCACGGCTGAGGTCTTCGACCACGGTGCCGATCGGCGGATTGGTCGTGCCTCCCGGCAGGGGTTGTCCGGCGAAGACGTCGAGCATTCGCTGACGCTCGACCGTCTCCGTCGCCGAGA
The DNA here is from genome assembly GCA_030431075.1 of Polyangia bacterium. Classification (GTDB taxonomy): domain Bacteria; phylum Myxococcota_A; class Polyangia; order Nannocystales; family Nannocystaceae; genus JAUIJR01. Next base: position 7,068 of record JAUIJR010000177.1, read on the forward strand.
AAGAGTGCAGCTGCACCCAGCGCTGCAAGAGCCGATTGACGATGCCCCCACGGCCGAGGTTTCCGCGACCGACCCCCGTATGGAGGCCACGCCGCGCCGAGTCTCCGGCCCACGCGAGGGTGGTGAGCATGCGCGGGCCATCCAAACAGCCGTAGGTGGGGAAGAGTTCGCTGAGCCCCTGCCCCGCCGCCGATACGCTCCCGGGGTCCGGCGCGAGGGCCGTGGCCAGGTTCCGCAAGTCGGCGGCGCAGTCGTCATAGCTGTCACGGGCCAAGGGTCGCTGGGGGTCACTGGAATCGAGCGAGGCACGCACGTCGATGTCGATGGTCGCCGTGTGTGCACCGGTCTCACACAGCAAGTCCAAGGTACCCGCGAGCTGAGTTTCGCCGTAGTAGGGCTGCACGAGGGAGCTTCGGTCGGTACTCGACGAACCCTCGGCGCACATCATCATCTCGGCGCAGGTCTCGGGCACACGCGGAAGCTCGCAGTAGCGATCGACCGTTCCGTAGAGGGTGCCGTAGACGCGACAGTTGCTGACCCCGCTGGTCGAGTCGACGGTCGTGCCCGGGATGGTGATCGGCAGATCCATGCCGGTGTCCCGAATCACGCAGCCCGTCTCTTGGGCCAGCTCATCGCAGGTGTCCACGCTGAAGCCCGGGACCGTGGCGATGTAGGGGCAGCCCGAGCCGCCCTCCCAGCCGGACTCCACGAAGGTCAAGCCACAGGGGACCTGCATCGCTTCGAGCTCGGCGGGCAGCTGCACCTGCTCCTCGTAGATGTCCACGTAGGAGTCGGGGTCCACGTCGGTCCCCGGGTCGTTGAGCAGCGCGCTAAACACCTCGAGAAAGACCGCGTCGGCCAAGATCGGATCCGAGGGCGGGTTGGCGAAGTCGGCGGCCGTCAAGGTCGACGGCGCGCCGAGTTCGTTCTCCGTGATGACCCGACTCATCGCGGCGAGGCCATCGAGGTCGTGTGCGCACGCATCCAGGCTGCCCTCGCTTCCGGTTCGGCGCAGCGCATCCTCGAACTCCGAGGTTCGCGTCGCTAGCTCGGGATCCGACTGAGTCGTGCTGCTGAGAGTCGCCGCGACGGCCGCCTCCCATGCGAAGGGCTCGCTCGCCTCGATGTCCGGGTCTTGGCTCAGGAGCTCCGGGGTTCCCGGCGCCGGCGGCAGATCGCCCGAGGGGCCGCCGGTGTTGCCGAGCCCGATGACCCAGCGCGCACGCGGAGCTCGCTCGCCCGGCAGCACCCCCAAGAAGGCTTGGTTCAGCTCGATGGCGATGGACTCGCCATCTTCACCGACATCGAAGCTGGATCCAGAGAAGTCGCTGACCACTTCGATCTCCTCGCCGGCGACGGGCTCTCCCGTGAGCATCCGGTTCGAAGGGAGGTCGACCGAGCCATCGAAGAAGTTCAAGGTCCCGACGATTTCCCCGCTCGGGTGCAAGATGCCGGTGGGATCCTTGAGGCGGATGATCGCTACCCCGCTGTTGCCGAAGACTTCGGCGCGCACCGGAAGCGAGAAGCCCTCGACGGGGCGATCATCGACGTCGTCGATCGTGCCGATGCCGCTCCCGGCCAGGGTCGCCACCCCATCATAGGTGCCCACGAGGGGCACTCCGTTCACGTTGAAGAGCTGCGGCGCCTTCGCCACCTTGCCACTGAGCCACCCCAGCGGGCCGCCGACGTCGGGGCTCGGCGCAAAGTCGTCATCGAAGTCGAAGGCCGAGACGGTCGTGACCGCGAGGCTGTTGGCGGCGCCAAACACCCGAATCTCGCCGAGCACGGTGCCCGTCGCGGCGTCGACGGAGCTCCGAACGCCGACCGTGAGTTCCTCGCCCGGGCCGATGTCCGTGAGCGTGCACTCCTCGCTGAAGGTGGATCCGTCGCAGGACACCTCGATGCTGTCCACGGAGCGGACCACGATGTCCTGCAGGAGCGCCTGTCCCGAGAGGTCCTCGGGAACCGAAACAAAGACCTCTCCTTCGAGGCCGTTACCGAGATCGAGGGTGGACGGCTCGACCTGTGGCTGCGGCGGCGCCTCGGTCGCGGGCGCGGGCATCAGCGCGGTCGTCGCTTCGGCCCGACAGCGACCGAAGCTGTCGCATCGCTCGCCGGTCGCGCACTCGCCGTCGCCGATGCACTCGGCCGCGCATTCCCCGTGATCACAGTGAGATCCGCAGGGGCAGTTGTCGTCGCGCAGACACGATCTCCGCTCGGCGATCAGGTCGGCGTCTGGCGTGCATCCCGCGGCCTCGCCGTCGCCGTCTCCGTCGCCGTCGCCATCCCCATCGCCATCCCCATCACCGTCGCCATCTCCATCCCCGTCTCCGTCGCCCGTATCGCTCGTCTCGCCGGTCACATCGCCCGTTTCCTCGCCCGTCCCATCTTCTTGAGATGCGGTGTCGTCGGAGCAACCGGACACCGATACACCACTCAACCCGAGCCCAAGCAGCGAAAGGCCAAAGGGAAGTCGTCGGAGTTTCACGATCGCATCGTCCATCGCGGACCCCCGGAGGTGAACCCTACGGATCAGTAGGGTTCACCGAGCCAGCACCGCCCGGCTAGCGTGAGGACCTATGCGCACCACGCATCCGCGCCTTCTCGCACTCGCCTTGGGCTTGACCTCGACCTTGGGGAGCGCGTGCTCCGACGATGGCACCGCCACGACGGCCGACGGGACCGGTGAGGAGACCGGGAGCACCGAAGACGCGAGCTCCGAGTCGAGCGGGACGGAAGAGTCGAGCTCCACGAGCATGACCGGGGATGGCGACGGTGACGGCGATGGCGATGGCGATGGCGATGGTGATGGCGATGGCGATGGCGATGGCGACGGCGATGGCGACGGCGACGGCGACGGGGATGGAGATGGCGACGGGGATGGAGATGGCGACGGGGATGGGGACGGCGACGGGGATGGCGATGGCGATGGCGATGGCGACGGTGATGGCGATGGCGACGGCGACGGCGATGGTGACGGCGACGGCGACGGCGATGGTGACGGCGATGGCGATGGCGACGGGGATGGCGATGGAGACGGCGATGGAGATGGAGACGGAGACGGCGACGGCGACGGCGCGCTCGACTGCAACGGCGATCCCGGAGGCTCTGCCCTCATCGACGACTGCGGCCGCTGCGTCGAGGGCGACACCCCTCGCACG
>JAUIJR010000178.1 GCA_030431075.1 Polyangia bacterium
TACGACGGCGCGCGCGTCTACGTCGACGGCAAAGAGATCGGCGTCGAGCTGGCCACGGACACCTCGAAGGAGGTCGTGCGCGAGTACGAAGAGCTCAAGCCGCGGATCATCGGCGCCGCCTTGTCGCGGATGATCGCGCGGGCGGCCGCCTCGGGCGGCATGCAGGCCGCCGGCGCGGCCGCCTCGCAAGGCGAAGGCAAGAACGCCGGCCTCGCGGGCGCGCTCTTCTTCGTCGGGGCGCTCGCGCTCGAGGGCACGATGGTCGCGCTCGACAAGCCGGACACCCGCTCGTGGACGACCTTGCCCGCGCGGGTCTACATCGCGCGGGTCCGTCTTCCCGCGGGCGCGCACGAGCTACGCGTGCAGACCTACGGGGGCACCGGGGTCTCCGACCTGCGCAAAGAGACGCAGGTAAAGATCCCGGCCGGCGGCTACGCGGCCGTCGACTTCACGACCTTGCGCTGAGGCGCCGGATCAGGCGCGGGCTTTGGGCCCGGCGAAGTCCTCGGGCTGGATGTCGAAGCGCTCGATCCAGCGGTGGAGATCCGTGGGCGTGAGCTTGAGGGCCTCGGCCGCGAGGTCCGTGCTTCCGCCGTGCATCACCAAGGTGCGGATGATCTGCTCGCGCAGGGTTCGGATCGACTCGGCGTCCGAGGGGGCGTCGGCGCGGCGGGCCAGCAGGTCCGCCAACAAGGCCGCCGTGATCTCGCCGTCGTCGCCGGCGAGCAACTTGGCCGTGGCCAAGGTCTGCCGCAGCTCTCGCAAGTTGAAGGGCCAGCGATAGGCCAAGATGCGGCGAAAGGCCGGCGTGGCGACCTTGCGGCTGGCGTCCGACAAGGTGGCCACCAACAAGCCGAGGTCTTCGCGGCGGTCGCGAAGCGGCGGCAGGTAGGCCTCGAAGCCAGCGAGGCGCGCGAGCAGGTCGGTGCGAAAACGTCGAAGGGTTCGCGGGCCGCTCAGCGGCACCAGGGTCGAGGCGATGACGCGCACCTCGTTGCTCTGCCCGATCTGGTGACGATCGAGGGCGGCGAGCAACTTGGTCTGTGCGGCGTCGGAGAGCTCGGCGAGCTCGTCGAAAAAGAGAGTGCCCCCGGCCGCGCGCTCGAACAAACCGCCGTCGCCTTCGAGGGCGTCGTCGAGGTTCTCGTCGGAGATGGCCGCGAGGTTGACGGCGACGAACGGACCTTCGCGGCCACTGTGCTTGTGGATCGCGAGACCCGTGCGTCGCTTGCCCGTGCCGGTCTCGCCATGCAGCAAGATCGAGAGGTTGCTGCGAGCGACGCGGGCCAGCTGTTGGTAGGTGTTGTTGAGGGTCGGGTTCGCGCTGGGCGTCAGCCCCTCGAACTCGGCGCGGGGGCCCGGCCGTTTGGCGTTGGGGACGACCCGCAGCATCCAAAAGGTGCGCCCGATCTCGATGATCTCGCCCGGGCGCAATCGTCGCGGTGTCTCGACGCGGCGCCCACCGACGTGCGTGCCGTTTCGGCTCCCGAGGTCCCGCAATTGGTACACACCCTCTTTCGCGCGACGCAGCGAGAGCTCCGCATGCGCCGAGGAGACCCAGGGGACCGGAACACCGACATGGGCCACTTCACCGTCGACGCGAACGTCGAGGTCGCTACCGCTGAGGCGGCCGAAGCGCACCAGCTCGACCTCGTCGAGCGGGATGACGCGACCTGCGTGCTGAAAGGCGCGCTCTGGCGAGCCAATGTGCACGAGGGCGGGCTCGCCGAGGCCGCTTTCCGAGTCTGAGGGCTCGGTGAGAGTCGAGGTGGGGTCTTGGTGTTCCAAAGGGGCTCGAGCAATTGAGGCTACCAAGGATTCGCAGACCGCGCACGTATCGGCAAGCGCACTTTGCAATGGGGCTCGCCCCCGCGCCTCGCCGGCTGGCATCATCGCGAGCGGTGAGCATCTCGAATGTGCGCTTCTTGCAGGCCTGCCGCGGCGAGGCTCTGGACCGGCCCCCCGTGTGGATGATGCGACAGGCGGGGCGTTATCTCCCCGAATACCGTGAGGTGCGTTCGAAGGTTTCGTTTTTGGAGCTTTGCCGCACGCCCGAGCTGTGCGCCAAGGTGACCTTGCAGCCCATCGATCGCTTCGGCTTGGACGCGGCGATCCTCTTTTCGGACATCTTGGTGGTCTTCGAGGCCATGGGCGTCGACGTCGAGTTCAACCCGGGGCCCGTGGTGGCCCAGCCGGTGCGCGATGCGGCGGGCGTGGCGGCGCTGCGCTGGGGCGACCCGGCCGAGGAGATCCCCTACGTCATGGACGCCGTGCGGGCATGCAAAGCTGCCTTGGCGGATCGCGTGCCGCTCATCGGGTTTTGCGGCGCACCTTTCACGACCTTGAGCTACCTGGTCGAAGGTCGGGGCAGCCGCGACTTCGAGAACGTCAAAGGGATGATCTTCTCCGAGCCCCTGATGTTCGGGCAGCTCATGGAGAAGATGTCGGACCTGCTCGGGCGCTACCTCGAAGCCCAGGTGGACGCCGGGGCCGACGCCCTGCAGATCTTCGACAGCTGGGCGGGGGCCCTGAGCCCGCGCGACTACGCGAAGCACGTCCTGCCTCACACCGCCGCGCTGATCGAGCGCGTGCGAAAGACCGGCGTGCCGGTGATCTTCTTCGCGCGGGGCAACGCGAACTTGCTGAGCTTGGCGGGCGGAACCACGGCCGATGTCGTCGGGGTCGACTGGAGCATCGGCATGGACCACGCCATCGAGACCTTGGGGGCCCAGCGCGTCGTCCAGGGCAACTTGGATCCGATGCTCTTGCTGGGCGCACGCGAGACCTTGGTGAGCCGTACCCGCGAGGTGGTCGAGCAAGGGCGCGTGGCGGCCGGACACATCTTCAACTTGGGGCACGGGATCAGCCGCCACACCGATCCCGAGATGGCCAAGCTCATGATCGACACCGTCAAGTCGATGGGTGCGAGCTGAGGCGCGTGAATCGGTGAGGCGCGCGGTGAAGTTCTCGCAAGGTGGCCGATGGCGGCGAAGCGGCGCGGCCCTGTTCCTGCTTTTGGCCTGTCGCCCGCCCGTGGTCCCGAGTACGCCGGTCGAGGACACGCCCCCGCCCCCGGAGACGCCGCAACATCCCCTCGAGCCCGAGACGCCGGCCAACCAAGGGGCGGGTGACACCCTCGAACTCTCGGTGCCGCGCGTCGAAGGCGGCGCGCTCGAGCTCTCGAGCCTGGCCGGGCGGCCCTACCTTCTGACCTTGGGGGAGCCCGAAGGGGCGGGCTGGGAAGAGGCGGTGGAGCTCTTCGAGACTCTGCACCGCGAGCAAGGCCGCGAGCTCGGACTGGTCTTGGTCGCGGCCGGTGCGGACCCCAGTGCTTTGGACGGGCTGATCGTGCCGTGGGAGCTGGGCTGGGATCCCCAAGGTGCGCTCGCCGCTCGCCTGGAGATCGCCGGCTTGCCCACGACTTTCGTCGTCGACGCGCGCGGCCAGGTCGTCGACGTCGTGCGGGGCATGGATCCGGACGCGCGCGATCGGATCCGCGAGGGTCTCGGGCGCGCACTCGGGCGTTGACGGATCGGGCGAGAGCCCGGATGCTGCGCGAGTGTCCGAAAGCCCCGATGCCGGCCGACGTCGTTGGACCGTCGGCGAGCTGCTCGCCTGGACGCGCGAGCGTTTCGAGCGCGAGGGCATCGACAGCCCGCGGGTCGACGCCGAGCACCTGCTCGCCCACGCTTTGGGCCTGACGCGCATGCAGCTCTACGTCGAGCACGGGCGTTTGCTCGAGCCCGAAGACCGCGGCGAGTTTCGAGACTTCGTGCGTCGTCGACTCGCGCGTGAGCCGGTGGCCTACATCGAGGGCACGCGGGGCTTTCACGCCCTCGACTTGGACTTGCAGGTCGACCGGCGCGTGTTGATCCCCCGGCCGGACACCGAGCACCTCGTCGACTGGGTGCTCGAGACCCTGACCCCCACGGGTCAAAGCGCCTCGTCGCAGGCGGAGCTCGACGCGCCCGAGGCCACCCGCGAAGCGCCGCGGGATCGAAGCTCGGACGAGGAGATCGTCTACGAGCCCGAGCCCGACTGGCGTGCGCAGGTCTCGGACGACGAAGCCCAGGACGAAGGGCAGGACGACGCCGAGTCGTCGAGCTCCACGGAGCCGCCTTCCGTTGGCGAGGCCCCGCACGAGGTCGGACGCGCATGGCGGCTGCTCGATGTCGGCACCGGCTCGGGGGCGATCGCCTTGGCCCTCAAGCGCGCCCGCCCGGCCGCCCGAGTCTGGGCCTCGGACCTCGACGAGGGGGCCTTGGCCGTGGCGAGCTCCAACGCGCAACGCAACGAGCTCGAGCTCGAGTTCGTGCGCGCGGACCTGCTCGAGGGCCTCAGGCCGCCCGCGGGTGGCTTCGACGCGATCGCGGCCAACTTGCCCTACATCCCCAGCGCAGACCTCGAGGGGCTCGCGCCCGAGGTGCGGAATTTCGAGCCGCGTCGCGCCCTCGACGGCGGGGCCGACGGTCTGGATCTGGTGCGCCGCCTCGTCGCCCAGGCCGCGGCCGCAGGGGTGCTCGCGCCTGGCGGCTGGATCTTTTTGGAGATCGGGATCGGCCAAGGCGCGGCCACGCGCGAGATCCTGGCCGAAGCCGGTTACACGGAGATCTCCGGGCGCAAGGACTACGGCGGCATCGAGCGGGTGATCCGGGCCCGCCGCTGAGCCCGCGCTCGCGGGGCCGGCCCGCCCTTTCGCCGAAAATTCGGCCCGGGCGCGCGCCGGGCCTAGCTTGGGCGCATGAAGCTACCCGCGCCGCGCCTCTTTTTGTCCGTGGTCCTGATGGCCGCGCCCATGGGAGCGTGCGCGACCTCGGGCGACGGGATGCAAGAAAAGCTCTACGACGCCACGCGCGGCTACAACAAGGCGCTGCGCTGGTCCGACTACGACCGCGCCGCCGCCTATGTGCCGGCCGAGTCCGAGGACCGATTCTTGGACGAGCACCAGTCGGTGGAGGACGAGCTCGTGGTCCTCGACTACCAGCTGACGCGCCTCAAGTTCGAAAAGCAGGACGGAATCGCCAGTTGCCGCGTGAAGATCACCTGGCACACCGACCGCAACCTCATCGTCCGCGAGACTTTCGTGGACCAGCTTTGGCAGTTCTACGAGGGCAGCTGGTACCTGGTCGACGAGTGGCGCGCGCAAGGCGAGCCGCTGGCGATTTTCGCCGAGAAGGGTGAACAGATGGAGCTGGATCACCCCTACCTACCGGGTCTGGATCGCTTCCGCGATCTCCGCGACATCGGCCTCTCCGACGACGAGAAGCGCGCAAGGGACAAAGCGCGGCGCAAAGCCAGCCGCGAGGCCTCGAATTCGCACTCCGCGCCCCGGGGCAAATCGGCCGCGCCGGGCGGGGCAGGGGCCGGGGGCGTCGAAGCCCTCCCAGACGACGAAAAGACCAGCTTGCCGGTGACCCATCCGTCGAGCGGCTTGTAATCCAGATCGCCCAAAGATCGCTGCGCGCGTCGCCGTCCTTTATTGGCGGCGTCTTGGCCGCTAAATTGGGCCGGCATGGACCCATTGGGTCGATCCGGCACCGCCTTCGGAGTTCTCGGGAATTCCCGGCCGCGCGACATCGCCGGCGACATTCGTCGAGGCCAGCGCCTTCGTCAGCTCAAGCGGGCGCTGCTCGTCTTGTTGCTGTTCTTGGTGCTGCTCGCCTTGGGCTTCGCCATCAAGGTGATCGCCGACAACCGCTCGCGGGCCAACGCGGTGGCCGAAGCGCGCGAGCACTTCTTGGAGGGGACCGACGCCGAGCTGCGCGAGGCCATGGCGCGGATGGAAGCCGGCATCGAGGAGTTCGACGAACACCCGGCCATGCGTGCCGGCTATGCCCTCGCCGCGACCCAACTCTTCGTCGAGTTCGGCGAAGAAGAGGAGCGCGCGCGGGCGGCCGTCGCCGCCGTCGAAGGCAACGAGAGCTACGACGCGATCTTGGCGCGAGGTCTGCTCGCGGCCGTCGACGGTGAGGTCGACGCGGCGCGCGAAGCCGTCGACGCCCTCGTCGCCTTGGGTGACTCGAAGGGCTTGGCGCGCGGCCCGGTGTGGCTACGTGCCTTTGCGACCGTGGTCGAAGGCGGCGTGCCCAACGACGATCTGCTCGGGGCGGTCGCCGAGGCGAGCAAAGAAGAGGGCGCGACGGCGCTGCGTCGGATCCATGCGCGGTTGATCTTCCAAGCCGGCGACGGCGACAAGGCGCTCGAGGTGTTGGCGGCGGCGCGACAGCGGGCGGCCGAGCACGTCGGACTCGCCGCCGACGAAGTGCTCTACAACGCCCTGCTCGGCCAGCGCTACGGCGGGGTGGCCGATATCGCCGACCAGCTGCTCGAGGGCTTCGATCTTTCGACCCGCGACCGCGCGCACGCCCGCTTGGCGCGCGCGGTGGTGCACGTGCACGCGGGCGAGGCGGACAAAGGCGCGGCCTTGCTGGCCGAAGCCTGGCCGGCCTTGCCGCCTTGGGAACGACGCGCCCGCACGGTGGCGCTCGAGACGGCTCTCGCCGCGGGCGAGGTCGACTTGACCCGCAAGATCCTCGACGCCGGCGATGTCGACGAGCAAGAGCGGGGGATCTACGAGGCCTGGCTGATGCTGATCGACGGCGATGTGATGACGGCCCTCGAGCGCCTCGCCGGTCTCGAGCAGTCGAAGCCTCGCGTCGCGCTCTTGCAGGGCCTCGCCCTCGTCGAACAAGCCCGCTGGGCCGAGGCCGAGCCCTGGCTCGAGCGCGCGGACAAGCTCTTGCCCGGTCGGGTCGACGTCGAGGTCGCCCGCGCCCGCGCGCAGGTGCACACCGGAGATCCCGAGCAAGCCCTGCGCAAACTCGAGGCCCTGGCCGAAGAAGAACCCTACGCACCCCGGGCATGGACGGGCCTCGGCGAGGCGATCTTGGCCGTCCACGACGCGGGCAAAGGACGCAGCCGCCGCGAGGCCGAGCGCGCCTTCCAAAAGGCCCTCGACCGCGAGCGCTTGCCGGCTGAGGCCGCGATGCGACTCGGCGAGGTTCTCGACGCCCAACGCGTACAAGACGGCAGCTCGGCCAAGGCCGCCCTCGAGGCCTACGAAAAGGCGGTCGGCATCAACGACCACCTGCCGCGCTACCGGGCGCGACTCGGCATCTACCTGGCCGAGCTCGGCTTTTGGAAGCGCGCCGAAGAAGAGCTGAACCAGATCGCCGAGCGCGACGGGATCGGCTGGCGAGAGCTCGTCACCTTGGCCGAGGTGCGGGTGCACAACGCCTACGAGGCCGGCAAGACCCTCCCCGATGTGGAGCCGCTGCTCACCCAGGCGCTCGAGCTCGGCGCGCCCCCCCGCGAGGTCGAGCGCGAGCGCGGCCGCGCCTTGTACCTCGCGCCCGAGGTCGAAGAGCGCGCGGTCACCTTGCTCTCGGCCTTGGTGAACGAGGATCCCAGCGACGTCGAGAGTCGGATCTTGTTGGCGCGGGCCATGTTTGCGCGCTTTGATCGCGACGAGGCGGTACGCACCCTCCGTCGCGGGATCAAAGAGACGGACAAGCCGGCGCGCTTGTACCTCGAGTGGGCGGAGATCGAGTCGCGCGTTCGGCCCAAGCGCGCGTCGACCCTACGTGCCCGCAGCGCGTGGAAGTCGATGCTCGACGAAGATCAGCCGCCGCATGTCCTGCTCGACGCGGGGGACAAGGTCAGCCGCATCTACCTGCGCACCAAAGAGGAGAAGCTCGGCTTGCAGGTGGGACGTGAGCTCACCGATCGCGTCCCCTATCACACCCAAGCGTGGGAGATCCGGGCCGGCTTTCAGCTGCGCGCCGGCAACACCTCCGACGCGAGCCGTTCGGCCCAGCGGGCCTTGGAACTCGATGCCAACAACGCCCTCGCGCACGAGATCGACGGCCACTGCCAGCTCCGCTTCGGACGCAAGGACGAGGCCAGAGCCGCCTACCAAAAGGCCCTGGACTTGACCAAGGGCACGCCCCTCGAAGAGCGAATGCGCGAGAACCTCCGGCGCATGTAGAACCACCGCCGCCGGGGCCTGGCTCGCCGACCACGGGTCGTGGCAGGCTGCGCCATGGCCCTGCAAAGCGGACTCGAAGGCATGCGCGTGTTGATCACCGGAGCCTCGGGCGGGATCGGGGATGCCTGCGCGGCGGCCTTCGCCGCCGAGGGCAGCGAGCTGCTATTGCATGCGGGCTCGCGGGTCCAAGCGCTCGAGGCGCGGGCGAGGGCCTGGCCCGGCGCGCGCGTCGTCGGGGCGGATCTGCGTGACGCAGCGCAGATCGACGCCCTGATCGATCGGGGCGTCGAGGCCCTCGGTGGGGTGGACATCGCCATCGTCAACGCCGGGATCTGGCCGGCCGAGGACCTGCTCTTGCACGAGACCTCACTCGAGCGGATCGAGGAGGTACTGCGCATCAACCTGCTCGGCGCGATGCTCACCTGCCGGGCCTTCATGCGGGCCTTGGCCCGCCGAGGCCCACGCGAGGACGGGCGCGGCGCGAGCATCTGCTTTGTCGGTTCGACGGCCGGTCGCTTCGGCGAAGCCGGGCACAGCGCCTACGCCGTCTCCAAGGCGGGGATGTACGGCCTGGTCCGCACGCTCAAAAACGAGATCGTGCGCTTGGATCCCTACGCGCGCGTGAACATGGTCGAGCCGGGCTGGACCGCGACCCCCATGGCCGAAGCCGCGCTCGAGCGCGAGGGGGTCATCGCCAAGGTCGTGCGCACGATGCCCTTGCGACAGATCGCGCGGGCCGAGGACATCGCGCGGGCCGTCTTGACCCTGAGCGCCCCGCAGCTCTCGCGTCACATCAGCGGCGAGGTGATCACCGTGGCCGGCGGCATGGAGGGGCGCGTGCAATGGGGCCCCGAAGATGTCGACGAGGCCGCGGTTCGCGAGCGCCTGCGCCGCGACTAATCGGCCGCGGCAACCTGCAGGCGGCGGCTCTCGTAGTCGATCACCAGGCGACGGCCCTCGAGCAGGTCGACGCCAAAGACCATGGCCGGCGTGTCCGCGACGCCGAGGCTCTCGAAGATGCCGATGTCGCCGATGTACAGGTGCGGCGCCTCGATGCTCAGCTCACCGATGCGCAGCTCTTCGAAGTCCTGCGCGCGCAGCTCGAGGGGCTGGTTGTCGGCGCCGAGCAAAGGCGGCTCGACGCGGGGTAGCGCGGGGTCGTCGGGGTCCAGACCCAAGGCGCGCACGGCCGCCGCGTTGAGGATCGATCGGCCGGCGCCGAGATCCAAGACGGCGGGGAAGGGCGCGTGGCCGTCGATGGCGACCTCGATGCGGATCAAAGGCGCGATCTCGAAGTTGTCGAAGGGGACGGCGACGGCGCCTTCGAGGCGCGGGGCTTGGCGGTCGCGCGGGTGCAAGCGCATGCGTCCGGCCGCGAAGTCGAGCTCGAGGTGGTGCAGGGACAAGAAGTTCTGGCCCAAGATGCCGGGTAAGGCGCTCCCCAGCGGAGCTTCGAGATGCGCCAGGGACATCACGGCGAAGTGAAGGGGCGCGTAGCGACGGCGGGCGATCTCGAGGCCCGAGAGCTCGAGCAGGCGCACGCCTCCGATCTCGCCGTTGGCCCCGGCCGCTTGTACGGACTCGCCCGCCTTCTCGTCGAAGCCGAGGCGGTCGCGCGTCTCGGGGGTGATCACGCTGATCGAAGCGCCGGTGTCCAAGATGAACTCGAAGCTTCGGCCCTCGAGCTCGAGCGGTACGAGGAGGTGCCCGGTCTGCGTGCGCCGCATCTCGAGCTCGGCTACCGCCTCGGGTGTGGACTCGAGCTCGACGGGGGGACCTACGATGGGTGGGGCTTCGTCGAGCTCGGAGCCTTCACGGGCCTCCCCGCCCGGCGGCTCGACGCTGGCCTCGTGCGTACTGCCCGTCTCGCAAGCGCTCGTGGCGAGCGCGAGTGCAAAGGCGAAGCGCGCGACGAGCTCAGCTTTGACCATTCGAGCCGTTGTTGGGCCCGGGCCCCGGTGCCGGCGGCGCGGGAGCTTGCGGCGCGGGAGCTTGCGGCGCGGGAGCTTGCGGCGCGGGAGCTTGCGGCGCGGGAGCTTGAGGCGCGGGCTGGCCCGTGAGCGTGGTGGTCCGTGGCCCAGTGGCGGAACCCGTGGAGGAACCGGTGGAGGGCCCAGTGGCTCCGCCCGGAGCGGGACCGAGGGGGGCGAGTCCGGGGGGCGGAGGCATGGCCGGGTCCGCGATCAAAGCCGCGGGCGCACCCAAGGGGGGCGTCGGTGTCTCGGGGGCGGGCGCAC
>JAUIJR010000701.1 GCA_030431075.1 Polyangia bacterium
CCTGTTTCGCATTGCTACTGACACTCTTCGGCCAGTCGGGGTGTCGTGACAGCTTCGACAACACCGATGACGAGGAGGAGAGCAGCGCGAGTTCGAGCCAAGGCGAAGACGAGGTGGGAGAGTCCGAGGCGAGCTCGACGAGCTCGACGAGCTCGACCACTGACGGCGACGGCGACGGCGACGGCGACGGCGACGGCGACGGCGACGGCGACGGCGATGGCGACGGAGATGGCGATGGAGACGGAGACGGAGACGGAGATGGAGACGGCGACGGCGACGGCGATGGCGATGGAGACGGAGATGGCGACGGCGATGGCGACGGCGACGGAGATCCGACGCTGCCCTGCGCCGATCTCCTGGTCGTAGGTGAAGGAAGCCCGGCGGCCCAGGTGAACACGGCCGGGCTGGGCGCCACCTTCGCGGGCAGCTGCGGTGGCGGCTCGGCGAACGAGGCGGTGCTCGAGTGGGTGGCCCCGACCACCGGCCTGTACCGCTTCGACACCCGCGGATCCGCGATCGACACCGTGCTCTACTTGATGGAGGCCGACTGTGCGAGCGGGGCCGAGCTGGCCTGCCATGCCGACATCTCGAGCCTCGATCAGGCCTCGGAACTCTACTACGACGTCCAACAAGGCGTCCGCTACCGCCTCGTGATCGACGGCGATCTCGGCGCCTCGGGCATGGCGCAGCTCAACATCGAGGCCATCACCTGTCCGGCCTTGGACCTGACCGGCGCCACCTTGCCCGTCACCTTGAACCCCGCGACGGGGACGAACGAGTACGACGGCGCGTGCGGGGGCACCGACAGCAACGAGCTGAGCTTCAGCTGGTCACCGCCCAGCGACGGCTTTTACCGCCTCTCGGCCACGGCGCTGAGCGGGGGAGACCTGGTCCCGGCGCTGCACCTCGAGCAGGGGGCGGTCTGCGGAGCGCCGCTGCTGGGCTGTAGCGCGGGAGGCACCGCCGGAAATTTCGGACCTCCGAGCTTCGGCTCCGAGGTCTGGCGACGTCTCTCGGCCGCCGAGACCTACACGATGATCGTCGACAGCGCGAGCGGGGCGGGGCCGGTCTCGGTCGACGCGAGCTTCGTGTCGAACGACTGTCCGACCCAGCCGGCCGACAGCTTCAGCAACCTGCCGCAGGGGGACTTCGACACGCTCTCGCACGCGATGACGACAAGCTGCGGCGCGCACATCGGTTTCCAGATTGTGGGTTACGAGCTCCCCGACTATCTCGGCTACATTCAGTCCGAGAACGCCCCGGCCGACTGCGACTTCGAGATCACGGCCACCGGGCCCGTCTCGGTTGCCGTGATCGAGGGCCGCTGCGAGGGCCGCGAGGTGTCCTGCCAGGTCTTCGACACGGTGAACGCCGGCAACTTCATGGGCGTCGTCGACATCCCGAGCACCGGTGAGTTCTACACGCTGGTCGTGTCGCCGATGAGCGCTGCCCCGACCACATTCACCTCCAATGCTCTTTGCGTCGCGCCCTAGTTGGGGCCCGCAGTGCGGCTGAGCTCAGTGCCGTGCGAGCGCTTCGAGGTAGTCGTCGATGGCGAAGGCGCGTGGACCTTTGCCCTCGGCCACGCGGCGGTGGGCGAGCAGGCTCAAGATGAGCTCGAGGGTCTCGAAGCGGCCGGTCAGCGAGTAGTAAGTGTCGGTGTCGACGGGGCTGAGCTCGTCGAGGCGGGCCATGATCCACTCGCGGTCGCTGGTCGGGTCGTGCTGCTCGTCGTTTTCGTGTCCGGCCGCCGGCGGGTTGGGGCGACCATCCAAGGTGTAGCTCCCGTCGAGCACCGCGCCTTGGGGCGCGCGCGGATCTTCGGGGTCGACTTCGCCCCCGAAGATCGCCTCGTAGGCGAGGTCGATGGGGGAGAAGTGGATCAAGGCGGGCTCGAGCAGCA
>JAUIJR010000702.1 GCA_030431075.1 Polyangia bacterium
GCGACGCTCGGGCAGCTTGTGGGCACCCGCGCTTTTTCACTTCGCGTCGAATCTCGCCATGTCGGTGTTCTTGGCGAACCTCTTTTCGGGCCGCGTCTGATTTTTTGGGGCCCCGCGTCGCCGCGGTCGGCCCTCGAACTTGTCACTCCGGTCGAGCCTGCCTAAGCTCGACGGGTGAGCTCACGCGTCGCCGCCTTCTTCGACGTGGACCACACGCTCATCGAGGTCAACTCGGGGCGCAAGTGGGTGGAGCACCTGCGCGCGACCAACAAGATCTCGGTGGCCGACATGCTCAAGGCGGTGTGGTGGCTGGCCCAGTACCGGCTGAGCATCCTCGACTACGACGCGGTGACCGAGGAGGTCGTGAAGTCCTACGCGGGGCAGTCCGTGGCCGAGATCGAATCCGAGGTGGTCGCGTGGTTCGACGAAGAGATCAAGCCGACGATCTGCCGGCAGTCCTTCGAGCGCCTGGCCTGGCACCGCGCCCAGGGCCACGTGACGGTGATGCTGACCTCGGGCGTGGTCTTTTCGACCAAACCCCTGCAAGAGCTTTTGGGCATCGAGCACCTCTTGTGCACCCAAGTCGAGATCCGCGAGGGCACCATGACCGGCCGCTACTTTCCGCCGGCGTGCTACGCGGGCGGCAAGCTGAGCGCGGCCGCCGACCTGGCCGAGCGCGAGCAGCTCGACTTGTCGAAGAGCTTTTTTTACACCGACAGCTTCTCGGACCTGCCCATGCTCGAAGCGGTCGGCCACCCCCGCGTGGTCAACCCCGATCCTCGTCTCAAGCGCCACGCCGTGCACACGGGCTGGGGCTACGAGACCTGGCGCGCCTAGGGCCCGCCAGCGATCAGGGGATCGAAAAAGACGCGAGCTCGAGGCCGTCGGTGCGCACGAGGCCGACGCCGACGCAGTAGGTCTCCTCGATGCCCGTGGGCTCGTAGCTTTGGGTCCAGCAGTTGTCGAAGGTGCCGGCGGGCACGGTGACGCTCCCCGCGGCGCTGAGGTTCACGGTGACGAAGCCTCCGCCCAAGTCCCAGCTCGCGCCTTGCTCGATGGGGGCGCGGATCAAATAGTCGAAGGGGCCGTCGGTTGCGGTCATCAGATCGCCTTCGGCGTCGTGGTGGAAGTAGCGGATCTCGTCCCCGCAACGCGACTGCACGACCGCCTCGACGCTCATGTAAGTCTCGGTCCCGGTGTTCGTCCAGGTGACTTCGTCGACGCCCATGCATCCGCCGCCGGGCCCCGTCGCGTAGGTCCAAGTCGCGCCGAGGTCCATGGGCCATAGGTTCATGGGCGTCGGCTCGACGTCACCGTCGCCATCGCCGTCGCCGTCGCCGTCGCCATCGCCGTCGCCGTCGCCATCGCCATCGCCATCGCCATCGCCATCGCCATCGCCATCGCCGTCCCCGGTCATCGAGCTGGCGCTGCTCTCACCTGTCGCCTCCGAACTCCCGCTGTCTTCGGAGCTGTCGGAGCTATCGGAGCTATCGGAGCTATCGGGTTCTTCGCTGCCCTGAGCGACGCAGGCTGGCAAGAGCGAGAGACTCAACAGAGCTGATGCCAGGCATGGTGACTTCACGGCGGGAGGATCCCGCGCAGTGAGCTTTCGAGCAAGTTGCGCTAGTTCCGGCCGATGCGCGTCGCTTGTTCCCGGCGCGTGCACTTGTCAGACTCCGCGCCGTGAAACGCCTGGCCCCGCTTTTTGTCCTGACTTCGACGCTCGGCCTCACCGCTTGCGGTGACGACGGGAGTGGCACCGAAGCCGAGACTTCCGAAACCTCCGGCGAAGAGGAAGAAGGAAGCACCAGTTCGGAGTCGGAGGAGAGCTCGACGAGCAGCGAGACCTCGGGAGACGGAGATGGAGATGGAGATGGAGATGGAGATGGAGATGGAGATGGAG
>JAUIJR010000179.1 GCA_030431075.1 Polyangia bacterium
CGAGCTCGCCTTCATGCAGCGCCTCGATCCTTTTTCGCCCATCTCGAGCTTCGATGAGGCCAGCTTGCGCGCACTTTTGATCGCCGCGCGCGAGTGCTTGCAAGACAACGTACAAAGGGTGCGACGCATCACACGCTTTGTCGGCTCGTGGCCCGCGGGGCTTTGGGTCTACGAGCGCAGCGGACGGCCCTGCCATGTCTGCCGCGGCCCCATTCGCATGCGCCGGCAGTCCACCTTGGGACGCAGCACCTACTTTTGTCCCCGCTGCCAAAAGACGACGCCCACGAGCACGACCGGATCGTAGGATGCGGCATGCGTCGTTTTTCGTCTGTACTCCCCTACCTGCTGCTCTTGCCCCTCTCCGCGTGCGGCGACGACGGTGGCAGCGCGGATGCGGACGGCACCGAAGCGTCGAGCGAAGACAGCGAATCGACGAGCACGAGCACGAGCGAGGAGACCGAGTCCTCCACGACCACGGGCGATGGCGATGGCGATGGCGATGGCGACGGTGACGGCGATGGCGACGGTGACGGCGACGGTGACGGTGACGGCGACGGTGACGGTGACGGCGACGGTGACGGTGACGGTGACGGCGACGGTGATGGTGACGGCGACGGCGATGGTGACGGTGATGGCGATGGTGACGGCGACGGCGATGGTGACGGCGACGGCGCCGCCTGTGCCCCGCCCCAGGCCTTCGATGTCGGCTTGACGCCGAGCAACGTCATCCACGTGCGCACCGACGGCTCCGACCAGTCGGGCTGCGGCTCGGCCAACAGCGCGGCCGAGGCCTGCGCCACCTTGGGCTTCGCCGCCAACGGGGCCCAGCCGGGGGACGCCATCACGATTCACGCCGGCGACTACGGGCCGGGTGGCTTCTTGACGAACCTGACGGGCACGGCCTCGGCTCCGATCTGGATCCGCGGCGCAGCCGGAGAGGCCGCCCCCCGCCTGGTCGGCGGCAGCGAGTCCCTGCACCTGGTTCGCCCCAAGTACGTGGTCCTCGAGCACATCGAGATGTCGGGCGCGACGCAAAATGGCCTCAACATCGACGACGGCGGCGACTACGGCGACCCGACGGCCGCGCATCACGTGGTCGTACGCGACATCGACATCAACAACGTCGGCACCGGAGGCAACCAAGACTGCCTCAAGCTCAGCGGCCTCAACGACTACTTCGTGCTCGACTCGCACTTCTCCGGCTGCGGTGGCGGAGGCTCCTGTGTCGACCATGTGGGCTGCCACGACGGCCTAATCCACGGCAATTTCCTCGAGGTCGGCGGCGGATCTTCGGGCGTCCAAAACAAAGGCGGCAGCGAGAACATCTTGATCCACGGCAACCACTTCACCGGGGGCCAGCGCGCCGTGAACATGGGCGGCTCGACCGGCTACGAGTTCTTCCGTCCGCCGCTGAGCACCAGCGGCGACAACTTCGAAGCGCGCAACATCCAGACCGTCGCCAACTTGTTCGAGGGCGGGCAAGCACCGGTCACCTTCGTCGGATGCGACGACTGCCTCTTCGCCAACAACACCGTCGACACGCCGGACAACTGGTTTTTGCGCATCTTGCAAGAGACCGTCACCGACTCGACCTACACCTTCTTGCCGGCCCAAGACGGACGGGTGTTCAACAACCTTTGGTACTTCGACGGCGGCGAGCTCTCCGGTACCACGATCAACGTCGGCAGCAACACCGACGCGCCGAGCTTCAGCTTCGCCAACAACCTGTGGTTCAACTACGCGAATCCCTCCGACTCGGACCCCGGGGGTGACTTCCCCTCGGCCGAGCAAAACGGCGTGTACGGCATGGACCCCCTGCTCGGCGACCCGAGCAGCGACGACTACAGCCTCGGAGGCAGCAGCCCGGCGCGCGGGGCCGGACGCGACTACGCCGAGATCGGCGTGGGGGACTACGCGGGGAACTGCTACCCGAGTCCGCCCGATGCGGGCGCCTGGGCCGGGAACTGAGGGCCTCGCGCGCATCGGCGCCGGGCTTCGCTACAATGGGCGGGTGAGCGGATTTTCGCCCTGCCCCGAGTGTCAACGTCACCTGCGCGAGGGGGACGCGAGCTGTCCATTTTGTCGCGCACCGCGACACATGCTCGGCAAGGCCGCCGCCGTCGCCACCTTGGCCGTCGGCTTGGCCGGCTGCCCGAGCGTCAAGAGCGTCTACGCCGGGCCACCGCCGCCCGAGCCCCACGAGCTCGAGCCGGACCGAGACCAAGACGAGGGCGGTGAAGCCCCGAGCGGTGCCGCCGAAGACGCGGCCCCGAGCGGTGCGGCCGAGGGCGAGCACCCCCCCGAAGAGGAGGAGGCGTCGCCCGACGAGCCGGCCGACGCGGGCCCGCCCGCCGACGCCGGCGCGCTCGACGAGGGCGCATGAAAAAAGGGCCGCCCCGAAGGGCGGCCCACTGCGTTTCCTGGTTCGTCATGGGCGATGACCCCGACCATTCGGGGCCACCGTGAAGTGAAGCGGCCTCAGGCCGGATCGACGTAGAAGCTCACCGCGTAGGCGCCGGTGGTGCCGCTGGCGACACCGTCGACGACCACCGAGTAGGTGTTGCCGGTGGTGGCGCCGCTGATGGTCAGGGTCTCCCCGGCACCGTCGCCGGCCGCGTTCTCGCACGCGTCACCGCTGGTGGGCGTGTTGCAGTCGGTCAGCGTGTGGATCTGGGCGTCGAAGCCGGCGTCCAGGGGCGTGACGGTGATGACGATGTCCCCGTCGATCGAGGGCGACACATCGTAGGTGCGGTCGGTGGTGTCCGAAGCATCATCCGTGCACTGGTTGTTGGTGCGCGAGCCGCCGCCTTCGGTGGTGTGCGAGAAGATGACCGCGTCGGCACCGACGTCGATCTCGTAGGCCTCGGCGCACAAGGTGCCGTTTCCGGTGGTGGTGGCGGGCACGAGCACGTCGTTGATGACGTGGATGACCCCGTTCGCGGTCAGGTAGTCGGCGACCTGCACCGTCGCGGTCCCGTTGAGGGCACCCGGAGCCACACTCACCGCCGAACCGCCGTCGACCAAGATGGCCTGGTCGGCGAACACGGTCTCGACGATCGCATTGTCGAGGCCCAGCGCGGTGGAGGCGTAGACCCCCGCGGCGCCGTCGAGGGCGTGGAAGAGCAGGATGTTCGTCAGGTCTTGACCCGAGGGAGCCCCGGCGCCCAAGGCCGTCAGCAGGTCGGTGATGGCCGTGTTCGTCGGCGCGAACAAGGTCCACGCTCCGCTGGGCGCCGCACCGTCGAGGGCCGCGCCGACCTTCGGATCGGTGCCCGAAGCCCCGTCCGCGGCGCCGACCAAGGCGGCGAGCTGCGTGAACTCCGGAGCCGTGGTCACGACGTCGGCGATCGAGGGCAGCAAGACGCCATCGCCGAGGACGTGGATGACGCCGTTGGCGGTGATGATATCGGCGGTGGTGACTTCGACGCCGTCGATGCTGACGCCGCCCGAGGTCGAGGCTTGGGCGGTGCCACCGAGGGTGGTCACCGGGCCATCCGTGACGTCGGCTGCCAACACCTGGCTACCGACCACGTGGTACTTGAGCACCGGGATCAGCTGGTGGGTCTGGAAGTCACCGAGTCCGGTGATGCCCGTCTCCGCCGGCAAGGCGCCGACCAGGTTGCCAAAGGCCGCGTCGGCCGGTGCAAACACGGTGTAGGGGCCCCCCGCGTTGTCGTCGAGGGTCCCCACCAGGTCCGGCGCGCTCGCGTCGGTGTCGGCGGCGATGAGGGCGGTCTCGAGGCTCGAGAAGCCCGCGTCGCTCACGACCACGTCGGTGATCGAGGGCAGGATGACGGCGTCGATGCCGTGGATGATTCCGTTGCTCGCGTCGACGTTGGGCAAGTCGACGATGGCGGTGCCGTCGAGCTGGATGTCCGTGTTGTCGAGGCCCAGCTGGATGGTGCCGCCCAGACCGGTCACCGTCTGGTTGGCCGTGGCCGCCGCCAGGGCCGTGGTCGAGTCTACCTCGGTGTCGAGCACGTGGTAGAGCAAGATCGGGGTGAGCTGGGCCGCCGTGAGGTCGGTGAGCTGCACGTTGAGCGCGGTCAGAAGGTCCGCGAAGGCGTCGTTGTCCGGCGCGAAGACGGTGTAAGTCGCGCTCGGGTCATCGAGGGCGGTGGCCAGACCGGCCGCGTCGATGGCGGCGCAAAGCGAGCTGAAGTCGGCCGTGCTGCAGGCGATGTCGTAGACGGTGTTGTCGCCGTCACCGTCGCCGTCGCCGTCACCATCTCCATCTCCATCTCCATCTCCGTCGCCGTCGCCGTCGCCGTCTCCATCTCCATCGCCGTCTCCATCTCCATCGCCGTCTCCATCTCCATCTCCGTCGCCATCGCCATCTCCATCTCCATCTCCATCTCCATCTCCATCTCCATCTCCGTCGCCGTCACCATCTCCGTCGCCGGTCGTGGTCGTCGAGCTGGTCTCCGAGCTGGTGCTGGTGGTCTCGCCCTCGGACTCCTCGGAGTCGGAGGTCTCGTCTTCGGTGCCGTCGGCCGAGCCGTCGTCGGCGCAAGCCGCGAGATTGAGGGAGCCCGCGAGGGCAAAGAAGGTGATGGGTCGGAAAAGGGATCGCTTCATGAGAACTTTCGCGGGGGTCTGCCCCCAACTCCGCGGGCGGATTGACCGCAGACGCCGGGCGTGCAAGTCGCCGGGCAACAAAACCCACAAAGGACTCAGCTAGGGGGGTGCGCGAGCGGCACCGTTGGGTCCATCGGTGCAAGAACGCGCCGCAGAAGTGCGCGCCTGCGCCTCATTTTTCCCATCCGTCACCTGCGAGACGCGGGGCCTACAAGCCCAGCCGGCAAGCTGGATGCATGATCGATGTCGCGTCCATGGAACCCGCCGCGGTCGCCGGTGTGGGTGGGGTCGTCGTCTTCGCTTGCCGCGAAACGCCAGGGCCGATCGCCTACGCCGAGCTCGCCCACCGGATCTCCCGTCTCGGCGAGGGCGAGCACGGGGCCATCGGCCTCATCGTCGTCACGCGACCCGCCGCGCGCTTGTTCGGGGACGAAGATCGGCGCGGCTTGTTCGAGGCCGCCGCCGCCCGCGCGGGGGATCGCCTTCGTGGTGTGGCCATCGTCGTCACCGGCACCGGCTTCGCCGCCGCCTTGGCGCATAGCGAGGCGACCTCGATGGCGCTGCGACGCGCCCTCCCCTGCCCCGTCGCGCTCTTCGGGGATCTCGAGCAAGCCGGCGACTGGCTGGCCTCGCGGGTGAGCGGCAGCGACCCGGACCGCGTCATCGACGAGGCCGAGCGCCTCTTCGCCTCATTGCCTTCGCGCGTCGGCGCACGCGAGCCCGTGCTCGCTTCGTCTCGAAGCTGACACCGGCTTGTCACTTTACCCCCAAGCGCGGATTTAACTAGCGTCGAGGATGGTGGAATCGTGGAGTCGACAGCCGCGCGGAGGCCCAAGACGATGAGCCTGGTCCCGGCACGGCTGCAAGGGCAGCTGGGTCGATTTCAGATCGTCGCCAGCGTCGGCCATGGCGGCATGTCCGATGTCTATCTCGCGCTGGGGCGTGGCGAGCAGGGCACCGACAAGCTGCTCGTCGTCAAGGTGCTGCGCACCTCGATGGCCGAGAACCCGGAGACCATCACCATGTTCCGCGACGAGGCGCGCCTCGCCGTGCGCCTTCATCACCCGAACATCGTGCAGACCCTCGAGTACGGGCGCGAGGCCGGCTTGTCCTTCATGGTGATGGAGTACCTCGAAGGGCAGCCGCTTCACCGCGTCTTGCGGCGCTTTCGGGGTGATGGCGGCCTCCCCCTCGAGTGCGCGGCGTACGTCATGATCGAGGCGCTCAGTGGCCTCGAGTACGCCCACGAACTATGCGACTACGACGGCCGCTCGCTGCAGATCGTCCACCGCGACATCTCGCCGCAAAACGTCTTCGTGACCTATGGGGGCGACGTCAAGCTGGTGGACTTCGGCATCGCCAAGTCCACCCACAGCGCGGCCATGACCGCCGTGGGCAGCGTCAAGGGCAAGCTCTCGTACATGTCGCCAGAGCAGTCGCGGGCGCAAGCGACCGATCGGCGCACCGACATCTTCGCCATGGGCGTGATGTTGTGGGAGCTGATGGCCGGTCGCCGCTTGTGGGCCGGCAAGACCGACGCCGAGATCGCGATCGCCTTGGCCGAGGGCAAGCTCCCCGAGCGCAGCTTGCCCCCCGACGCGCCCGAGGAGCTCACGCGCATCGCGGCCAAGGCCATGGCCCTCGATCCCGAGCTGCGCTACCCGACGGCCAAAGCCTTTCGCGAGGCCCTCGAGCGCTTCGTCGACGACGAAGGCCTGGTCGCCAGCCGCCGCAGCTTGGCCACACGCCTCGAGGCCGTCTTCGCCGAGGACCGCGCCGCCGATGCCCGTCTGATCCGCGAGCGACTTCGGGAGCTCGGTGCGGCCGAGTCCAAGGGCAGCAGCGAAGACACGAGCTTGCTCCCGCCCCCCGATCCGCGGCTGAGCAGCGATGCGCCACCCGACGAACCGACCCGCCTCGACACGCCCGACAGCTCGACCTACACGCCCGCCTCCAACCCGGCGCTGACCCAAGGCCATCCGGTCGTCCCGCCGCGGCGCCGCGCGTGGCTGGCCTGGGCGGCGATGATTCCGGTCGCCGGCGGGGCCTATTGGCTGGCGAGCGAGCGCGGGGCCGCCGAAGACTCGGCCCCGCTCGCCGACGCGGACGCGGACAGCCACTCGGACGCCGGGGGCAGCTCGCCGAGCAAGGCCCCGGCCACGCCGCCCGCCGTCGCGGGCAGCCACGACTGCAACGCGTCCGACAAACCCGAGGTCGTGCTCAGCGGCGAGATCGAAGACGACGCGACCTTGCGCTGCGATCGGGAGTATCGCCTCGAGTACACGACCTTGGTCCGGCCCGGCGCCACCTTGACCATCGAGCCCGGCACCGTGATCCGCGGCGACCGGGCGACCCTCGGCGCTCTGGTCGTCCAACCCGGCGCACGCATCATCGCCGACGGACGCCCCGACGCCCCGATCCGCTTCACCTCGGCGCGCCCGGCCGCGGAACGCCAAGCCGGGGATTGGGGTGGCCTGATCATCTTGGGCGAGGCGCCGATCAACAAGCGCGACCGCGAGGGCCGCCCCTTGCTCGGACAAGTCGAGGGCCTCACCCGCGGCGGCCAGTATGGCGGCGACGATGCCGACGACGACTCGGGGATCTTGCGCTACGTGTCCATCGAGTGGGCCGGGGTCGAGCTCGCCCCGAACAACGAGATCAACGGCCTGACCTTGGCCGGCGTCGGCGCGGGCACCATCATCGACAACGTGCGCGTCGCCGACTCCCTCGACGACTGCTTCGAGTTCTTCGGCGGGACCGTGAACGCGACCCACCTCGTCTGCGAGCGCCCGGGCGACGACGCCTTCGACTTCGACTTGGGCTACGCGGGTCACCTGCAGTTCTTGGTCGCGATCGCGGCCGACGACGCCCGCTGGTCGGGCCACGCGATCGAGATGGACGGCCAGCCCGAGGGGCAGCCGGTCGAGCCCCGCACCGATCCGAAGATCCGCAACTTCACAGCCTGCGGCGCCGGGGCCTCGGCCGCCAAGAGCCGCGCCTTGTTGGCCCGACGCGCCGCCTTGGGTGAGCTCGTCAACTGGACCAGCGCCGCCTTCGCCCAGACCCACGAGACGCGCGACGAGGCGACCGCCCCCCGCTTGGCGAAAGCCGAGGCTGCCCTCGGCTGCGGCCGCCCCCTGGCCGTGCCGGAAGCTGCGGCCGCGCCGGCGCCGGCCAGCGAGCCGCCCTTTTCCCCGGCCCCCTTCCACGGCGCCTACGAAGGCCCCGAGGACCCTTGGCCGACGTGGATCACACAGCTCGGCGTCCCTTAGCCGCGCCTCGGCCCCGCCCTCAGCTCGCTTGGCTATGATGAAGCGTCGTGTCGCGCTTCGTTCGCACCTTTTCATGCCTGCTCTCGTCCTCGCTCGCCTGCACGAGCACGGGCGGCAGCGACGACGAAGGCGAGACCGCCGGCAGCGCCTCGTCGAGCAGTGAGGCCGGCAGCGAGTCCACGGCGAGCGAGGGCAGCACGGACAGCAGCTCGAGCTCCTCCACGAGCGAAGACGGCACGAGCGAAGACGGCACGAGCGGCGATGGCGACGGCGACGGCGATGGCGACGGCTGCCCCGCCGCGAGCTTGGGCGCCGAGCTGGGCGCGAGCGGTCTGATGATCGGCGGCTCGATGTCGGACGACTCCTTCGGCACCACCGACTTCGACCTGCGTTACCTCTACATCGCCGGCAGCGTGCCCAGCGGTGGGCCCTGCACCGACTGTGCGAACGGCTGCCTGGTCGACGGGAGCTCTTGCGACAACGCCAACGGCTGCAACTGGTGGGGCTGTTGGCAGTACGACCAAGACCCGCCCGGCCAGTACGTCCCCAACTTCATCGCCAGCGCCGAGGCGGGCGGCGCCGTGCCCATGTTCAGCTACTACGTGTGGTTCTCGGTCGCCGGCGGCGTCGAGGGCGACGCCGAGATCGAGGCCCTCGACGACGGTCCGCGCGTGGCCTCCTACCTCGCGGACTGGCGCTTCATGATGCAGCAGATCGACGGCGCCACCGACGGCCCGGTCATCGTCCACGTCGAACCCGACTTGTGGGGCTACGGCCAGCAGTACGACGCAGACCCGACGCAGATCCCCGTGGCCGTCTCGAGCGCCGGCGCCTCCGAGTGCGCGGGCCTCGGCGATCACTTCGCCGGCTTCGCGCAGTGCATGTTGGCCATCGCGCGGGCCGAGGCGAGCAACGTGAAGGTGGGCTTTCACGCCTCGGCCTGGGCCACCGGAATCGACGCCTACCTCAACACGGACGGCGGCTTCGACTTGGCCGGCGATGCCCAGCAGACCGCCAACTACATGGCTGCGCTCGGGGCCGACGAAGCCGACTTGGTGATCGTCGAGATGAGCGACCGCGACGCCGGCTTCAACGGGCGCTGGTGGGACGCCGACGACCAGGCCCTCCCCCACTTCGCCCAGGCCATGAGCTGGGCCGAGGGCGTGGGCCAAGGCATGGGCTTGGCCCACCTGTGGTGGCAAGTCCCCTACGGCAACCCCGACTTGGAAGACGCCTGCGACCGCTACAGCGACAACCGGGTCGACTACGTCTTCGACCACCCCGAGCGCTTCGCCGAGTCGGGCTCGCTGGGCGTGGCCTTTGGCGCGGGCGCCGGCTGCATGACCACGGCCGAGACCGACGACGGGCACTTCCTCGAGCGCGCGGCCACCTACTTCTCGGCCGCGCCTCCGGCCTTTTGCGGCGGCTAGGGGCCGCCCTCGGCTAGGCGCGGGGTCGACCCCAGTAGAGCTCGGTGTCGTAGATCAAGCGCACGCAAGGCCCCTCGGGGCCCGCTTCGGCGTGCGCGTCGAACATGGCGTAGGCCGCCTCGCGCATGGACGGGTAGTCCGGGTCGCCGAGGCTCGGCATGTACGAGCAGGAGGCCAAGCGGCCCAGCAAGCCCTCGCGATCGAGCGCTTGGGCGTTGGGATGAGACGCGCGCGACCAGCCGCGATCGTCGAAGAAGCGATCGAGGGCGGCCGGGTCGGCGTAGCGCTCGGAGACCTGGGCGTAGTCGCGGCCATGGGTGCGGGCGAAGGCCTCGTAGTCGACCAAGAAGGGCGTGCCTTCGAGCCGGCGTGTGTTCCAGATCAGCCCGACGTAGCCCTCGGCTCGCAGTACCCGCGCGCACTCGCGGGCGGCGGCTTCGACCTCGAACCAGTGAAAGGCCTGGGCAGCCACGAGCAAGTCGGCCGCGCCCTCGGCCAGGGGCATCGACTCGGCGCGTCCATCATGGGCCGAAAAGCCCTCGTGCGCGCCGAGCAAGGCCACCGAGGCCTCGCGCATCGGGCCGTTGGGTTCGACGGCCTGCACGCGCGCGCCAAACTCGAGCAGGTCTTCGGTCAAGATGCCCGTCCCCGCGCCGAGGTCGACGACCATCCGGCCCGGCGCGAGTCCGCAATGGGTGGCCAAGCCCTCGATCAAGGCCGCCGGGTAGCGCGGTCGAAAGCGAATGTAGTCGGCGACCCGCGTCCCAAAACGTGCCGTGGGGTCGAGGGCCGCGGTCTCGCTTTGGGCCATGCCCACTCAATACCAGACGAAGTCCAGGTAGGTCTCGCTGCTGGGAAAGCCG
>JAUIJR010000180.1 GCA_030431075.1 Polyangia bacterium
CGAGCAGGCCGTAGCGCTGAGCCAAAGCGCGAGTGCGGCGATGGACTTCGTTGGCGACCCAAGGGTCGACGTGGAGTTCGACCGGAGGCAGCCGAAGAGCTTCGAGGGATCGTGAGCGACGCATGTCTGCATCCTGATCTCCACTCGGGGTGCGGTCCAGTCGGTCTAAAAGTTCGCCTAGGGCCACGCAGAGGGGGCTACGGTGTATTTTTACAAGCTCACTAAAACCCGAAAGCGGTGAGATGGGGCCCACGCCGACACTCCTGAGAGTGAAGATATTCAGGGTGAGACTCGGGTGAGAAGGGTGGATTCGGGGTGAATGGATCGAGAGACATCGCGGCGCCCCCGCAACCGCGGTTTTCGCGGCAATGCGCGCTCCGACCGACGGGCCGGTCGGCCGGCGCCCTCCCCTCGGCGTGGCGCAGCGTACGCATCGCCCTCACGGGGGACGATGCCCCAGCTTCACATGTTGCGCCGGTACTCGCCGCCGACCTCGAAGAGGGTCTCGCTGATCTGGCCGAGGCTGCAGACCCGGGCCGTGTGCATCAGCTCGGCAAAGATGTTGCCGCCGGCCAAGGCGACCTCACGCAGGCGCGCGAGCGCAGCGCTCGAGGCCTCCGCGTTATCGGCCTGAAAGCGCCGCAGACGGTCGATCTGGGCGTTCTTCTCGTCGCCGCTCGCCCGCGTGAGCTCGAGGCTGTCGGCCTCGTCGTTGGCCGAGCGATTCGGGTTCTCGAAGGTGTTCACCCCGACGATGGGCAGCTCCCCCGAGTGCTTGAGGCGCTCGTACTTCATCGACTCGTCTTGAATCTTGCCTCGCTGGTACTGCCGCTCCATCGCGCCGAGGACTCCGCCGCGCGCATCGAGACGCAAGAACTCCTCGAGCACGGCTTCTTCGACCAGCTCGGTCAGCTCTTCGACGATGTAGCTGCCTTGGAGCATGTTCTCGTTCTTGGCGAGGCCCTGCTCTTTGGTGATGATCATCTGGATGGCCATCGCCCGGCGCACCGACTCCTCGGTGGGCGTCGTGATCGCCTCGTCGTAGGCGTTCGTGTGCAGGCTGTTGCAGTGGTCGTAGTAGGCGAAGAGCGCCTGCAAAGTCGTGCGGATGTCGTTGAAGTCGATCTCCATCGCGTGCAGCGACCGACCGCTCGTTTGGATGTGGTACTTGAACTTCTGCGAGCGGGCGTTGCCCGAGTAGAGATCACGGATGGCCACGGCCCAGATGCGACGGGCGACGCGGCCGATCACCGTGTACTCGGCGTCGAGTCCGTTGGAGAAGAAGAAGCTGAGGTTCGGCGCGAAAGCGTCGATGTTCATCCCGCGCGAGAGGTAGTACTCGACGTAGGTGAAGCCGTTGGCCAAGGTGAAGGCCAGCTGGCTGATGGGGTTCGCCCCCGCCTCGGCGATGTGATAGCCGCTGATCGACACCGAGTAGTAGTTCCGCACCCGCTTGTCGATGAAGTACTGCTGGATGTCGCCCATCATCCGCAGCGCGAACTCGGTCGAGAAGATGCAGGTGTTTTGGCCCTGGTCCTCTTTGAGGATGTCGGCTTGGACGGTGCCGCGCACGGTGGCGACCGTCGCGTCGCGCACCTGCTCGAGCTCATCGGCCGTCAGCGCCCTGCCCTTGTCTTTTTCGGCGAGCTCGACTTGCTGGTCGATGGCCGTGTTCATGTAGAAGGCCAAGATGATCGGCGCCGGGCCGTTGATGGTCATCGAGACCGAGGTCGTCGGCGCGCACAGATCGAAGCCGTCGTAGAGGTCCTTGCAGTCTTGCAAGGTACACACCGAGACACCCGACTCGCCGATCTTGCCGAAGATGTCCGGGCGCTCGTGCGGGTCGCAGCCGTAGAGGGTCACCGAGTCGAAGGCCGTGCTCAGGCGCTTGGCCGGCTCGCCCTCGGAGAGGTAGTGGAAGCGCTCGTTGGTCCGACCGGGACCGCCCTCGCCCGCGAACATGCGCTTGGGATCCTCGCCCGCCCGCTTGAAGGGGAAGACCCCCGCCGTGTAGGGGAAGTGTCCGGGGGGCGCCTCGAGCATCATGTAGCGGATGGTGGCGCCGGGCTCGTCATCGCGGGGCAAGGCCACGCGCGAGACCCAGGTCTCGCTGAGGGTCTCGACCTGGGTCGGGTACTTCACCTCTCGGTCGCGGATCTTGACCGTGTAGACCGGCTCGGCGTAAGCCGCCCGCAGCTTGGGCAGGGTGTCGAGCGCGGCCAAGGCGGCCGGAGACTGACGCGCCCGCAGCTCGGCCAGTCGCGCGTCGATCCATTCGATGGTCGCACCACTTTGGCCATCCCCGACCGCGGCG
The DNA here is from genome assembly GCA_030431075.1 of Polyangia bacterium. GTDB lineage: Bacteria > Myxococcota_A > Polyangia > Nannocystales > Nannocystaceae > JAUIJR01. Next base: position 2,315 of record JAUIJR010000180.1, read on the forward strand.
TCGCGGACCCGCTGCAGACGGTCGACCTCACGGGCGAGCTCGACTTGCGTCCCGACGTCCTTCTTATAGCCCCGCACGGCCCTCGCAATCTCGGCGAGGTAGTGCACGCGCGCACCGGGGATGATGTCCGGCGTATCCGAGGTCACCGCCCGTTGGCTCTCGGGCAAGGCGCAGATCCAGTCGGGCTCTCCCTGCTCGCTCAAGGCGCGGCACAAGGCGGCGTACAGGCCGTTGACCCCGCTGTCGTTGAAGCGACTGGCCACGGTGCCAAAGACCGGCAGGGCCTCGTCGGCGACGTCGTAGGCGATCTGGCGGTTGCGTCGCACCTGCTTGCGAACGTCGCGCAGCGCGTCCTTGGCTCCGCGGCGCTCGAACTTGTTGATGGCCACGAAGTCGGCGACGTCGAGCATCTCGATCTTCTCGAGCTGCGACTGCGCGCCGTACTCGGCCGTCATCACGTACAAGGTCAAGTCGGCGACCCGCTCGATCTCGGCGTCGCCTTGGCCGATGCCGCTGGTCTCGACGACGACCAAGTCGTAGCCCGCGAGCTTGCACAGCTTGACCGCGTCGTCGGTGGCTTTCGAGAGCTCGGCTCCCGAGGCGCGCGTCGCCATCGAGCGCATGAAGACGTTCTCGCGCCGCAGGCTGTTCATGCGGATCCGGTCGCCGAGCAAGGCGCCGCCGGTGCGACGTCGCGTCGGGTCCACCGAGATGACGGCGACCTTGCGGTCGGGGTTCTCCCGGGCGAAGCGCGCGACGAGCTCGTCGGTGAGGCTGCTCTTGCCCGCGCCGCCCGTGCCGGTCAGGCCCAGCACCGGCACCCGGGGCGCCTCGGCCTTGCTCACCGCCTCGACCAAGCGCGCGTGCGCGGGCCCCTCGTTCTCGAGCACGGTGATCAAGCGTGCCAGCCGGACGACGGCGCCCGCGGGCTCGCGCAAGCGAGCGTACTCGGCCATCGGATCTTCGGGTGCGGTGTCGAAGTCGGCCCCGCGAATGATCAGGTTGATCATGCCCTCGAGACCCAGTTGTCGCCCGTCCTCGGGAGAGAAGACCCGGTTGATGCCGTAGGCGTGCAGGGCCTCGATCTCGCGCGGGACGATGACGCCGCCGCCGCCCCCCCAGATCGTGATGTGCTCGGCCCCCTTTTGGCGCAGGAGGTCGTACATGTACTTGAAGTACTCCATGTGGCCGCCCTGGTAGGAGCTGACCGCGATGGCCTGCGCATCCTCTTGGATGGCCGCGTCGACGACCTCTTCGGCGCCGCGGTTGTGCCCCAGGTGAATCACCTCGGCGCCTTGCGCCTGCAAGATGCGACGCATGACGTTGATGGCCGCGTCGTGGCCGTCGAAGAGCGCCGCCGCCGTGACCACACGGATCGCATGCTCGGGCCGGTGCAGACCCCCCTCGGAGGGTTCGCGGTGAGCTTCGGCCTTCGTTCCCTCGAGCGCTGCATTCGTCATGGGCACCGCGGACGATACGAGCCCACCGGTGGGCGGTAAAGGTCTTGCGTCACGCGCAGCCCCCACGAACCCCCCATGAACAAAGCCGCGTCCGTAGGCCTGTCACGGCCCACGAACGCGGTTTCTCACCCGGCCTTCGCCGCCGCCCCGACTACTCGGCGACGCTGGGGTCCATGGCGTCGCCGTGCGCCGTGACCGCCCGCCCGCGCACGGGCGTCGCCGTGGGCTTGCGTGCGCGTAGGCGCGCCCACAAGCCGCGTAGGTCCTCGAGGATCGAGTACATGGTCGGGACCATCACCAGCGTCAAGATGGTGGCGAAGGCGAGACCGAAGATCACGGCCACGGCCATCGGGCCCCACCACTGGCTCGAGGAGCTGCCCTGCGTGATCGTCATCTTGCCGAAGTCGATCGAGATACCGAGCGCCATGGGCACGAGACCCAAGATGGTCGTCAGCGCGGTCAAGACGACCGGGCGGAAGCGGGCCAAGCCCGCGCGCAAGAGTGAGTCGTGCATCGTCATGCCCTTGCTGCGCAGCTGTTCGACGTAGTCGAGCAAGACGATGGCGTTGTTCACCACCACGCCGGCCAAGGAGATGACCCCGAGGCCCGTCATCATGATGCCGAAGGGCGTGCCGGTGAGGATGAGCCCCCACAAGACGCCGACCAAGGAGAGCACCACCGAAGCCAAGATGATGATCGGCAAGTCGAAGCGGTTGAACTGACTCACCAAGACGATGGCGATCAAGAACAGCGCGATGAGGAAGGCGCGCGCCAAGAAGGCTTCCGTCTCCTTTTGCTCGTCGTTGGCTCCGCCGAGGCGGGCTCGCAGACCGGCCGGGTGCTCGGTCTCTTCGAGCCACTTGATGACCTCTTTTTGGACGACGTCTTGCTGATAGCCCTCGGCGATCTGGCCCGAGATGGTCACCACCAGGTCCTGATCGACGTGGCGGATCGAACCGCTACCGCCGCCGAGCTCGTAGTTGGCGACCGAGGACAAGGGCACGGCGAAGGTGTCCGGGCTCGTGTCTTCGCGTCCCGGGATGCGCATCGACAAGATCGCCTGGATGTCGTCGCGGTAACGGGGATCGAGCTCGACCATGATGTCGTACTCGTCCTCGCCGTCGCGCAAGGCGCTGGCCTTGGTACCCGCGACGGCCGTGCGGACGGCCGAGGCGACCGCTTGGGTGCTCGCCCCGACGCGCTTGGCCGCGCCGCGGTCGATGTTCAGGCGCATCTCCGGTCGACCGACGCGGTAGTTGTCCTTGAGCTTGGCCGTCCCCTCGATCGCGCCGAGCTTGCGACGAATGGTCGCCGCGTACTCTCCGACCGCGTGGAAGTCGTCGCCGGAGACCTCGACCGAGATCGGCGCGCCGACGGGCGGGCCCATGCGCTCCTTCTCGATGCTGATCTCGGCGCCTTCGATGACCTCGATCCGTTGGCGGATGCGCTCGATGGTCTGGCTCGTGAGCTCCACCCGCGCCTTGTCGCCGGGCCGCAGGCTCGACTCCTCGGGGAGGAAGTCGATGGTGATGCGCGCGCTGTTGGCCGCGTTCTGCGAGGCCTGCGTCGGGTCTTGGGCGTCGCCTGAGACTCCGACCTCGGCCACGTAGACGTCGACGTTCTCCTCTTCGGCCAAGATGCCCTCGATCTTGCGAACGATGGTGTCGGTCGCCTCGATGTCGGTGCCGTCGGGAGCGCTCACCGCGATCGTCGCCCGGTTGGGCTCGGTCTCGGGGAAGAACTCCACGCCGTGATTGAGCTCGCCGTAGGCGGCGAAGCTTCCGAAGAGCACCACCACCATCAGCACGGCCGAGAGGTAGCGCCGCTTGATCGAGGTCTGGAGCAGACCGAGATACCAGCGCATGACGGCGTTGGTGGGCTCGGGCACGGTGGTCTCGTCTTCGACCACGCGCTCGCGCTCGCCGGGCTGGAACTTGGCCTTCATCAGGCCTGCCGTCGCCACCGGCAACAAGCCGACGGCCACCACCAGCGAGGCGATGAGCACGATGACCACCGTCTTGGGCATGAAGCCCATGAACTGCCCCATGACCCCGGTCCAAAAGACCAAGGGCAAGAAGGCGGCGACGGTGGTCGCCGTGGAGGCCGCGACGGCCATGGCCACCTCTTTGGTGCCCTCGATGGCCGCCTCGCGCAGTGAGGCGCCCTCTTCGTGGTGGCGATAGATGTTCTCGACGATGACGATCGCGTTGTCGACCAACATCCCCAGCGCCAAGATCAGGCTGAAGAGCACGACCATGTTCAGCGTCATGCCGAAAAAGTCGAGCACCACCATGCTCATCAAGAAGCTGACGGGGATGGCGACCGCGACGAAGAGGCTGTTGCGAACGCCCATGAAGAACATGAGCACCGCGACAACCAGCAACAAGGCGGTGATGATCCCGTTTTCGAGATCGCTCACCATGTTGCGGATCATCTTGGACTGATCGCCCAGAGTTCGGTAGCGCACGGCCTCCGGCCAGCGCTCGGCGTGCTGGTTGAGGACGACGCGAACCGCCTCGCTGAGCTCGAGGATGTTCGAGCCGGTCCGCTTGGTGACCGAGAGGGTCACCGAGGGCTCACCGTTCATGCGCGAGTAGGTCTTCGCGTCCTCGAAGCCGTCGACGACGCGGCCGACGTCGCGCACGAAGACCGGACGGTCACCCTTGCGCTTGATGGCCACCCCCTCGATGTCGGCCGCCGAACGAAAGTCCCCGGGCACGCGCAGCAAGAAGTTCGCGTCGCCGACGGCGATGTCACCGCCCGGCATGTTGACGTTCTCGGTCTGAATGGCCCCGATGACGTCGTTGAGCGACAGCGAGTAGTGCTCCAGACGAATCGGATCGATCTGCACGCGGATCTGTCGCGTTCGACCGCCGCTGATCTTCGCGTCGAGCACCCCTTGGACCTTCTTGACGTCGTCTTGGAGGTCCTCGGCGAGCTTCTTGAGCTCCTCGGGGTCGACCTCGCCGGCCAAGGTGATCAGCATGATCGGGAACTCCGAGAAGCTGATCTCGGCGACCTGGGTCTCCTCGGCCTCCTTGGGCAGCTTGGACTCGGCCGCGCTGACGCGGTCGCGGACCTTTTGCATGGCCTCGGAGATGTCCGCCTCGGGCTCGAACTCCATCGAGATCAAGCTGACGCCCTCGGCCGAGGTCGAGCTCATCTTCTTGAGGTCCGAGACCCCCGAAAGCTCGCTCTCGAGCGGGTTGGTGATCAGCGACTCGATGTCCTCGGGCGACACGCCGGGATAGGGCGTGCTCACCATGACCATCGGGATCTCGACGTCCGGTGCCGCCTCGCGAGGCAAGCTCACGTAGGTCATCGCGCCAAAGATGACGGTGCAGGCGAGCACCAACCATACGGTCGACGCTCGTTTGACCAACCATTCGATCACTGTTTGGCCTCGCTTTCTTCTTCGCCTTCGTTGGGGCTCGGCTCGGTGTCGCCCTCGCTGGGGGCCGCCGCCGCTTGCCCGCCGCGCGCGACCTTCGCCTCGTCATCGTAGACGATGCGGCCTTGGGTGCAGCAAGCGCCGCGCCGCGCGATCAACAGGGGGTCGCCGTCGACCAGCCCGCGGTGACCGACGCTGACCACCGTCTCTCCGGGCGAGAGCCCCTCGAGCACGACCACCTGGTCTTGCAAGACCGCGCCGAGCACCAGCGGGCGCCAGCGCGCGACCGAGTCGTCCTCGACCACGAACACGCCGTTGTCCTCGAGCTTCGTCACCAGCAGGTCTTGGGGCACGATGATCTGCTCGCTCGTCGTCTCCGACTGAAAGTCGACGGTGGCGATCATGCCGGGACGGAGTTTTCCGTCCGGGTTGGGCACCTCGACCTCGACCACGAAGCTGCGCGTCCGCAGGTCCGCGGCCGGATCGATGCGCGAGATTTTGCCGATGGTGGGCCGCGCCAGCCCGCCGGTCGTTACCGAGGCCGTGCCGCCCTCGCTGAGCGTGCCCACGTCGCGGTCCGCGACCGAGACGGAGACCACGGCGGGGTCGAGCTGAATCACGCGAGCGATGACCCCACCGGGCGGGGTGAACTCGCCGCGCTCGAGGGGAACGGTCGAGACCAGCCCAGCGAAGGGCGCCTTGACGTAGGTGCGTCCGGACTGGATTGAGGCGACGCGGGCTTGGGCTTTGGCCCGCGCGACGCGGGTCTCGGCTTGATCCAAGCGCACCTTGGCCACGGCGCTCCCCATCGACTGCAGGCGCTCGAGCTCGCGCTCGGCGTCGTCCACCTCGACGCGGGCCAGCGAGGCCTGGGCGCCCATGAGGCTGCTGTCGACCTTGGCGATGAGCTGACCGGACTTCACCTGGTCGCCGACCTCGACTTTGATCGACTCGATCAAGCCGCCGGTGGCCGAGGCCAAGTTCGCGTCACGCGAGGGCTCGACCTCGCCGGGACGCACCAAGCGCAGCGTCGCGGTCGTCGGCTGGATGGTCGCGACCTCGACGCGCGTGGCCACCACCGTGGGGGCTCGCTTGGGATCCTTGCCCGCGGCCGGCTCGGCGGCCTTGCCGGCCTCCTCCTGAGACTCGCCGCCATCGCAGGCGACGAGGTTGGGAGCGACGGCCAAAGTGGCCAACAAGAGGATGGTGTTACGTCGTTTCATCGTTTGGCGATCCCGTCGAAGAGAAGATCGAAGGTGGCGTCGACACGCTCGGGTTCGCGGGGAACACCTTGCATGCCGAGCTGAATCTGAATGTCCATGATCCCGGCCAGCGCGATGGCGCAGTCGGTGGGGTCCACGTCGCCGCGAAGTTCGCCGCGCGAGATCCCCTGCTGAAAGAATTCGCTGATGAAGGCCATGTGCCGCTCGCGGGTGCCGGCGAACTCTCGTGCGACGTCGTCGGGCTGGCTTTGCATGTCCATGTCGATGCGCCACAGCAAGCGCATCGAGCTCGGGTTTTCGGTGACGTACTGGAAAAAGCGCTTGAGACCCGACTTGAGCCGCTCGCGCAAGGGGCCGCCGGCAGCCAGGGTCTCGACGATCATCACGTCCATCGCCGCCACCTGGGCCCGCAGGGCCTCCAAGAAGAGCAGCTCTTTGTTTTGAAAGTAGTAGTACAGCGCCGGCTTGGTGCAGCCGCAGGCCTGAACGACCTCGCGGATCGAGGTCGCGTCGAAGCCCTGCGAGGCAAAGAGCTCGGTGGCGGCCGCGAGGATCTCGGCTCTAAGGTCGCGCTTGGTCTCCGCGCTCGTCTCCCCACTCACTTGCTCTTGCTCCTCTTTTTGAGGCCCACCTGCTCGTAGCGCGCGTCGTCGTCGTCGGCGGGCACTTCCATGGGCTGCGCACGACCGGTCGCACGCAAGAGTTTGGCGTTGGCGACGCGTAGATCGATGTTGGCGTTCACCTGCCGCAAGCTCGCGTTGAGTCGCTCGGACTCGGCCGCGATCAAGTCGGTGGTGGTCAGCTCACCGCCCGCGTAGCGCAGGGCCTGCTCGTCGTAGACGGCGCGCGCAGCCTCGAGGGCGCGCGTGGTCAGGGCCTGCGCGGCCATGGCCCGCTTGCGCTCCTCGTAGGCGGCCGTGACCTCGAGACGCACGCCCCGCTCGAGCGCCGCGCGGCTGGCCGCGACCTTGCGCCCGTTCGACACGGCGGACTTGTACTGGGCGCGCGACTGCAAGAAGTTGCGCAGCTCCCAGCTCGCGCTGATGCCGATGGACCAGTTCGAGCGCCACACCGCCTCGCTGGGGAAAAAGCGCTGGTTCGGGTTGGCGTAGGTAAAGTCGGCGAAGCCGTCGAGGCGCGGGTAGTAGCCCGTGCGCGCCGCCTTCTCGCCTTGGCGCAGCGCCTCTTGGCTCGAAGACAGCGCCTTGACCTCGTAGCGGCTGACCAGCGCCTCTTCGATGAGCGCCTCGCGGTCGCCCGCGTTCTCGAGGGGGGCGGGCGGCGCGAAGATATCCTCGCCCAAGGTGAACTCGGCCGAATCTCGACCCATGATCGCCGCGAGGTTCTGCGCGGCCAGATCTCTAAAGCTCTCGGCTTGCATCACCGAGAGCTCGGCGTCGGCGAGCAGCTGCTCGATACGCTCGAGATCCGTGGGGGTCAGCGTCCCCGCGGCCAAGCCGATCTTCGCGTCTTCGAGTCGCGCCTGGGCCGAGGCGATGCTCTGCTCGACGATGGCGACTTGGGCCATCGCGCGGACCCAGTCGTAGTAGGCGACCTTCGCGTCGAGCTCGACTTTCACCTTCTCGGCTTCGCGCTGGTAGACGGCCGCTTGGGTCTCGGCCTCGGCGCCGCGCTTCGCCGGCAAGAGGCGCAAGGCGTAGTCCAAGATCGGGACCTGCAAAGAGGCCTGCAAGCTGTAGTTGTTGAGCGGGATCTCGATCGCACCGA
>JAUIJR010000703.1 GCA_030431075.1 Polyangia bacterium
GCAGTGCTCATCGTCGAGCCCGAACAGCTACGCGCGGCGAACCAGCTCACCGACGCGCTGCGCTGCGAGCTGCACGACCATTTTCACATCGAGCACGTGACCTTCGAGTGTCGGCACCCCGAAGCATCCGAGCTTCGGTGCTGCTGAAGTCGGTGCGACTCATTCGACGGGCCGGTTGGCGCGTCTGCCCACATCGAAGACGTAGCTGAAGCCGAGCACGCCGACGAAGGGCCAGCGCAGCTCACCGTTCTGCGACCAAGTCTGGTAGGGCACCTTCGCTTGCAGATGGAGCTGCCACTTGGGCGTCGGCGAGAAGAAGACCCCGCTGGTGGCGAGCAAGCTGACGCGACCGCTATTGCGCGCGGGCGCGGTGCCCCAGCTCGCCGGCGTCTCGAAGTAGACCTCCGGCTGTAGCAAGAAGGACCATTTTTCGAGGCCGAAGTTTGCGCGGGCCCCGACGCCGCCGACGAGCACCCGACTGGCCCGGTAGCCGTGGCGGTTGCGGTAAACGGGAATCTTGGCCGCGCTCCAAGCGACGAGGTTCCACTTCTCGAAGGCGACATTGGTGTCGAATCCGACGAAGGGGTCGACCGTGCCCGAGCCAAAGAAGGTGTGCTGGTGGTCCTCACCGCGCAGGGCCAGCGCAAAGGGGTTGGGCTCGGTGCGCCCCGTGGGCAAGGAGGCACCCGCGCGCAGGACCAAGGTCCAGCGCTTCACGTCCTCGGGGAGCACGACGGCCGTACGCCCGCCGACGACCATGTCCCCCAAGCCGGCGATGGTCTCGTCGCGGTGGTGGATGCTTTGAAAATCGATCAGCTCGCTGTCGCCGAGCCGAAAGCTGGCGTCGATCATGGTGACGCGGATCGGCAACATCAGTTCGAAGGCGAAGCGCCGGTGCACGCCGAGCTGTGCGTCGAGGTCCCACTCGAGCAGGCCACTGTCGAGGACATGCTCGGTCGGCTGTAGCTCGGCCGGAAGCCCCGGCTCGCGCTGAATCGGCTCCACCTCGTGTGAGGTGTGCATGAAGGACCCGATCATCGACATGCCGATCCGGAATCGTCCGCGCTCCATGGGCGCCTGGTAGGCTGTCGTACCTCCACCCGGGAGGTTGGGGTTGCCTCAGCCCGCTCAGGGGCCGGCCAAGGCCACCGGGGGGCCGATGGCGTAGACCGCCCCGGCGATCCCCAGCGAGAGCGTCGCGCGCTTGAACCTCACCGGGCGCGGGCCTCGGCGATGGCGGCGTCGAGCTGATCGAGGTGCAAGCCCGAGATGGCGGCGACCTTGTTGCCGCCGGCGTCGTAGACCTCGACGTAGGGGAGGGCGGCCACGTCCTTCAAGAAGGTGGCCGCGAGCTGGCTGTCCCAGTCCACGACGTCGAGCTTGCGAAAGGCGACGTCGTCATTGGCCTCGAGTACGCCCTTCATGTGGTGGTCGACCTCGCGGCATGGCTTGCACCACACGGCGTAGAAGTCGAAGACGGTGACCTTCTCCGGGGCGAAGTGGTCGGCCAAGGCGACGGCGCTGCCCTCCGCGATCCGCTGGACGTCGAGCTCCGGGTCGAACTCCACCTGGGCGATGTAGGCGCCCTTGCCGGCCCCCAGCACGCCCTCGTAGCCGTGCCCTTCGATGACCTGCAAAAAGGCCTCGGGCCCGGTTCGGCCCGCGTCGTAGTGCACGGTCACCTCCGCGAGCACCTTGTCGAAGCTCGCGTCGTAGACGGCGGGATTCTGCTTCAGATCGGCGATGACCTTCACGCCACAGCTCTGGCAGTCGATCTGCTGCAAGGAGATGACCGTGGTGGTCGCCGAGTCGGGCACCGTGGTGCCGCCCCCAGCGGGCTCGCAGGCCACGGGGACGGCCAGCAAGGCCGCGGCCAAGAGCAGATGCGTCG
>JAUIJR010000181.1 GCA_030431075.1 Polyangia bacterium
GCCAGGCGGCGAAACCCGCCTTGGGCCGCAGGAACTTGAGCACGAGCCGATTGACGCGAAAGCCCGGCGCCGATCGAGTGAGCTTGAACAGCCAGCGCAAGACAAAGGCCGAAGGCAGCTCGGCCAGATTCACCAGCACGTCGTTGCTGTACCAAATGGTGCCGCGGGGACTTTCCACCCGCGCGAAGAGGTCCGGCGTCGAGAGCTGTTCGCCGTCGAAGATCTTCACGTGGTCTGGCAAGCGGGACTGCAGGGCCTCGAGGGGCTGCGCGGCCACGAGCTCCGGGCAGCGTTTGGCGATGCGAGCCGCCGCCTTGGCGCTGGCGTGAAAGACCGCGGCGGGATAGCGACGATGAAACTCGGGCAGGCCCACGTTGTGAAAGCCGTTGGGCGCGACCATGGCCGTGACCCGTCCATGCTGCTCGAGGGCCTCGAAGTCCGCCGCGCTCAGATGACACGGCGGGCTGATGATGGCCAGCTCGTCTTCGGCGATGCGAACCACGAAGCAGTTCGAGGTCGCGCCCGAGTCGTTGAAGGCGTAGCTACGCGCCCAGACCCCGACCTCGTCGTCGATGCACGTCCACTCGCTTTGGCTGAGCTTCATGGTCCTCGCAAGGGCAGTCTACCAGCCGCAGCTGCGCCCCTCGTTCTCCTTTTCGAGGTAGCTCATCAAAGGCGCGAAGTATTCGATCATCGGACCCGCATCCATCTGCCGCGAGCCCGTGATCGCCTCGAGGGCGTCGGGCCAGGGCTTCGACGCGCCCATCGAGAGCATCGTGCGCAGCTTGTCGCCGGCCGCCTTCGAGCCGTAGATCGAGCACTCGTGCAAGGGCCCCTCGTGGCCGGCCGCCTTGCACAGCGCCTCGTGGAACTGAAACTGCAAGATGCGCGCGAGGAAGTAGCGGCTGTAGGGGGTGTTGGCGGGGATGTGGTACTTCGCGCCCGGGTCGAAGTTGGCCTCGCTGCGCGGCACCGGAGCGTCGATGCCCTGGTACTTGCGGCGTAGGTCCCACCACGCGGCGTTGTAGTTCTCGGGCGTCACCGCCCCCGCGAAGACCATCCAACGCCAACGATCGATCAACAGGCCAAAGGGCAAAAAGGCGATCTTGTCGAGCGCGTCTTGCATCTGCTTGTTGATGACGGCCTCGGGGCTGTTCGAGACTTCGCCGAGCAAGCCGATCTCTTTGAGGTAGGCCGGCGTCACCGAGAGCGCCAAGGTGTCCCCGATGCCCTCGTGAAAGCCGTCGTGCGCGCCGGCTTGAAAGAGCGGCGGCAGCTCGTAGTAGTAGTGATAGTAGTAGTTGTGGCCGAGCTCGTGATGGATGGTCACGAAGTCTTCCATGTTGATCTTGATGCACATCTTGATGCGCAGGTCGTCGTTCATGCCGACGTCCCACGCGCTCGCGTGACAGACCACGTCGCGGTCGGCGGGCTGGTCGAACATCGAACGCTCCCAAAAGGTCTTGGGTAGCGGGTCGAGACCCAAAGAGACGAAGAAGGCCTCCGCCCCTCGCACCATCTTGCGCGAGTCGTAGCCCTCGTCGACCAAGGCCTTGGTGACATCGATGCTGGGCTGCCCGGCGTAGGGCTCCATCAGCGGATAGACGTTGCCCCACTCTTGGGCCCACATGTTGCCGAGCAGGTGCGCCGGGATCAGGCCCTCGGCCGGAACCTTGTCCGCGCCGTAGGTCTCGGCCAGCTTGGCCCGCACGTGGCAGTGAAGCTGCTCGTACAAGGGCCGCACCTGCTGCCACAAGCGCTCCATCTCCTGTTCGAACTCGGCCGGGCTCATGTCGTAAGCCGAGCGCCACAGCTCCCCCGTATCCGCGAAGCCGATCTCGCGCGCGCCCTCGTTGCTGAGCTCCACGAAGCGCTGGTACATCGGCCGCATCGGCTCGCTGATCGTGCGCCACCCTTGCCAGGCCTCGAGCAGCGCGTCGTAGTCGCGGCTCTCGGCCAGCACCGAGCTGAGCTGACCGAGGTCACGGCAGCTCTCGGGATCTTTGGGGTCCTGGCAGTACTTGCCCTTGCCGTAGATCGAGGGCATCTCGGCCGCGACCTGGGCGAGCTCTTTGCGCTTGGCCGGATCGCTGGGCGCGGACATCGTCGCGCCCACTTGGAGCAGATGAATCTGACGCGCGACGGCCGGGTCCACGCCCTCGATTTCGGCGAAGGCCCGCGACTCGGCGATCGCCTGCGCCGTGTAGGCCATGACCGCCTCGCTGGCTTCGGCCTCGGCCGCTTGGTGGGCATCGGTGATGTCGGTCGCGTTCGTCCATCCCGCCATCTCGCGCGCCGTCCACAAGCGGCGCAGCTCTTCGTTCACGCGCGTGACGAAGGCGGCGGCATCTTCCGGCGTGTTCCCCTGGCTGGCTTGGGCCCCCGTCGCCGCGGCTCCGGCCTCTCCTTGGGCTTTGGGCGCCTCTTTTTTGGTGCACGCCACCAAGAGGCTCGAGGCGAGGAAGCTACCCGCGAGGGCGGCGCGAAGACGGGGCGTCGAAGACGACGCGAGGCAGCAAAGGCGCGACATGGCGGCACGCTAGCGCCAAGCGAAGATCGTGAAAAGCCTTCGCCGCGCGCGGGCTGCAGGCACAAAAAAACGCGACCTCCAAGGGAGGCCGCGTGCCCTACGTACAGGGACAGATGAGTCTTCACGCGCGGGGCCTCGGCTCGAGCGAGACGAGACCCCAACAGGGGACGGGTGCGCGTGAAGACGCAGAGTTGATCAGCGAACGTTGGTGATCGGCGGCGGGGGCGGGGGCGGCAAGGTGCCCGGATCCACGGACAAGGTGTCGTTGACCGATCCGGGAGGAGGCGTCGCGCCGGGGACGTGGATCGGAGGATCGCAGGCCGTCATGGTGGCCAGGGGAAGAAGGAAGGACGCGGTGATGACGAGACGACGAAGGGTGGACATGGTGGTGACTCCGCTCCCAAGGGATTGCGAAGTGCATGCCAACTTCTTCGGGGGCGCCAAGCACTCGTGAAGGGGTCGCTACGAGCAAGTTCTTCGCGCCGACCTCCGCTTCGCGTGCGCTCGCGCGACCGCTCCCGGGATTTTCGTCCCACGATCGAAAGCCTTCGTGCCGAACCGTCAAGCGCGCTCGTCGCTCACGCGCAAACGCGAAGACGAGCGCGCAGCCCCACCTCGCTCCTCGTCCTTGGCACTTTGTAGCGGGAGCTCCAAGCGCAACTCGGCGCCGCGACGGTCGTCCCGATTGCGCAAGGTCAGACTTCCGCCGTGCGCTTCGGCGATCTGCTGGCTCAAGACCAGACCGATCCCCGTTCCCTGCGCTTTGGTGGAAAAGAAAGGAACGAACAAATTGGCGGGGTTCGCAATTCCGGGACCTTCGTCCCGGATCCACAACACGAAGCGCTCGCGACCGCGTCGCCACCCGATCTCGATCGCGCCTCCGCCGACCTCTTCGGTCGCGTCGACGGCGTTGCGCACGACGTTGATCAGCAGCTGCTCGAGCTGATCCTCGTCGGCGTAGAGCTCGACCCCCGCGGAGCTTTGCGGGTCCACCCGCAGCTCGGTGCGCTCCTCGAGGGCGATGACGCGTTGGACCCAGGGGCCCACCTCGAAGCTGCGTCGATCGGGGCGAGGAAGTTTGGCCAGGCGGGCATAAGACTCCATGAAGCGCTGTAGTCCGGCCGATCGTTTTCCGATCACCCCCAGGCCCATGCGCAGGTCCTCGTCGTACTCAGCGCGGGCCTCGGCGGAATCGTGCGCGGGGTGGTTCAGACCCCGCCTCAGGGAGTCGACGATCGAAGAGATCGGGGCCAGCGAGTTGTTGATCTCGTGGCTGACGACCCGAATCAGGCGACGCCAGGCCTGGCGCTCCTGCTCGCGCAAGATGCGGCCGGGGTCGGCCAAGACGATCAGGGTCATGGGCTCCCCGCCCTGGCGAAAAGTCGAGCGGCGCAGCTCCCACTGGCCCGGCGCGGCCTCGACGTCGATCTCGATGGCGCGCGGGGTCTCCCCGTCGAAGCACATGCCCAAGCCCAGAGACTCGGCGTCCTCGCCCAGCAAGGCGCTCGCGCGGCGGCCCAGCAGCTGACTCCCCGCGGCGTTGACCAGGCGCAAGCGGCCGTCCGGATCGAAGGCGAGTACGGCCACGTCGATCGCGTCCATCACCGTCTCGAGCAAGACCGTCGCCTCGCGTGCGCCGAGCCGCTGCTCGCGCAGGGTCTGGGCGAGGGCATTGATCTCCATCAAGGTCAGGCCCAAGGGATCGTCGCGGTCGCCCCCGCGCGCGCGCACCGAAAAGTCGCCCTCGCGCACGCCCGCCAGCAGATTCGACAAGGTGGCCAAGGGGCGCACCACGGCGCGACGCACCGCCCACGCCGCACCGATCCACACGCCGAAGATCAGGGCGTACAAAGGCACGGCCGCGCGCGTCGGCAGCTCACGGATGAACCACGCGGCGATGACCACGGCGGGCAGGCCCGCCAGCAAGGCGAGCCAGAGGACCTTGCGGTCGTGTCTCAGGGCCTGCGCCACGGCCTTAGGCTACCAGGGAGTCGCAGGCTCGAAAGGAGCACTCACTCGTTGCGCTCGGCATCGCTGCCATCGGTGGCCAGGGCGTGCCGCTCGAGTCGCCGATACAAGGCGCTGCGGCTCAAGCCCAGGTGATCCGCAGCCAAAGAGACGTTGCCCTTGGTGCGCTGCAAGGCGCGCTTGATCGCGCGGCGCTCGAGTTCTTCGAGGGGGAGCTCGTTCTCGGCGCTGCCTTCGGGGCCGACTTCGCGCAAGCCCAGGTCCTCGGCTTCGATCCACTCGCCGCGGCTCATCAGCACCGCGCGCTCGATCACGTGCTGCAGCTCGCGGACGTTGCCGGGCCAGGGGTGGTTGCGCAAGGCGGTGATCGCCGCCGAGCGAAAGCCGGCGACCTCCCGGCGGTAGCGACGGATGACACCGTTCAAGAAGTGAGCGGCCAAAGCCTCGATGTCCTCGCGCCGATCTCGAAGGGGCGGCAAGGCGATCTCGACGGTGTTCACGCGATACAGCAAGTCTTCGCGGAAGCGCCCTTCGGTGACCTCCTTGGCCAGGTCGGCATTCGTCGCCGTGATCAGGCGGACGTCGACCATCACCGTGCGCGAGCTGCCGAGTCGATGCAGCTCGCCCGTTTGCAGCACGCGCAAGACCTTGGCTTGTTGGGCCAGCGGCATGTTGGCCAGCTCGTCGAGGAACAAGGTGCCCTCGTGCGCGAGCTCGAAGCTGCCGACGCGCGCCGTCTTGGCGTCGGTGAAGGCGCCTTTGACGTGACCGAAGAGCTCGCTTTCGAAGACGCCGTCCGACAAGCCGCCCGCGTTGACGGTGACCAAGGGTCGCTCGCGTCGCAAGGAGGCCGCGTGCAGAGCCCGGGCGACGACCTCTTTGCCCGTGCCGTGCTCGCCGGTGACCAAGACCGAGGCGTCCGAAGGGCCCACCCGCTCGATGACCTCGAGCACGGGGCGCATGGCCGCCGAGTTGCCGATGAGGATCGGCGCATCCGAGGCGCCGGCACGCAGGCGCTCGTTTTCTTGCTCGAGGCGGGCGCGCTGGCGCAGGGCCTGCGAGAGCTCGATCTGGGTGCGCAAGGTCAACAACAAGCGCTCGTTGTCCCAAGGCTTGGTGATGTAGTCCCGGGCGCCGCGCTGAAGGGCCTCGACGGCCCCATCGACCGAGCCCCAGGCGGTCATCACCAGCACTGGCAAGCTGGGATCCGACTTGCGAAGCTGGGCCAGCAAGTCCAGGCCCTCGACCCCCGAGGTCGTGTCGCGCGAGTAGTTCAAGTCGATCAAGGCGACGTCGAAGTCGCGCTCCTTGACCGCCGCGAGCACCTCGACCGGGCTTTGGGCCGTCGTGATCGAGAAGCCTTCGCCCTTGAGCAAAAGTCGCAGTGCTTGCAGGACGTCCTCTTGGTCATCGGCCAAAAGGACGCGGGGGATCGCTGCCGAGCTGTTCACCGTCGTCACCTCTTCGAGTCTTCGTAGTCTTCGTCCAAGGAAAGTTCTGGGGTCGCGTGCAGCTGCCCCGCTTCGTTCGGAATCTGGTCGCGGGTCGGCCCGCCGTTCAAGGCGACGCGGGGCCCCTCGCTCAACCAACCGAGCGCGCAGGCCACCGTGCACGCCGAGGCCAGCCACCACGCCGAGAGTTGGCCGCCCGCCAAGTCGAGCAGGACCCCCGCCGCGAGCCCGCCGACGAAGGTCGAGGCGATGGCCGCGCCGATCCCCTCGCGCCAGCGGCGAAGGCGACGGCGGCGGGAGGCGCGACGGCCCGACGGCTGCGTTGCCGCGTTCATCGGCGCAGCGCCTCCATCGGGTCGATGCTGGTCGCACGCCGGGCCGGCAGCCAGGCCGCAAAGGTGGCGACCAAGATCAGCAGACCACTCGCCGGCAAGAAGACGCCAGGATCCGCCAAGGGCACCTCGAAGAGCATGTCGCGCAGCAGCGGGCTGACGGCCAAAGCCAAGAGCAGTCCCCCCGCGACCCCCGTCAAGACGGGCGCCAAAGTCTGGCGCACCAGCAAGCGTCGCAGCTGGGAGGGGTCGGCCCCCAGCGCCATTCGGATCCCCACCTCGCGCGTGCGTCGGGTGACCACGTAGCTCGACAGGCCGTAGACGCCGACGCCGGCGAGCAACAAAGCCAAGCCGGCAAAGGCCGAGAGCAAGCCCGCGCCGAGGCGATCGCCCCACAAGGTGCCCTCGACGACGCCACGCAAGCTGGTCGCCCCGTGCACCGCGACGCGCGGATCGAGCCCACGCAGCGCCTCGGTGACCTCCTCGAGCACCGGCTCGAGATCGCCGTCGCTTCGCAAGATCACCGAGGATCGCGGGTGTCGCTGTTGCGGCATCCACACGAAAATCGCCGGCTGTGCCAGCTCGTGCAGGGCGAAGACCTTGGTGTCGCGCACGACGCCCACCACCTCGTGGCTGATCGGGAAGCCGATGAAGCGAAAGCTCGAGCCGATGGCCTCACCTTTGGGCCACAGCTTTTTGGCCGCGGCCTCGTTGACGATGGCCAGCAGGTGCCCGCGGGTCTGTGCCCGCTCGGCCGCCGCCCGCGAGAAGGGCTCGCCGCGGACCAGGGGCAGCTCGATCGCATCGAAGTAGTTCGCGCTCACGCCGTTGACCACGATGATCGGACCGCTGGCCGCGGGTTGGCCCTCGTGCTCGACCAAGGTCGTGCGCATCACCGAGCGACGCATCGGCGGATCTTCGGCCAAGCCGGCCGCGACCACACCGGGGACCGCCGTGGCCGTCTCGATGGCCGCGTCGTAGATCTCTTCGCGGCGGGCCCGGTCGAAGTCGGTGGGTAAGCTCAGCTCGACCACGCCGGTGCCATCGAGGGCGAAGCCGGGATCGACGGCGCGAACGTTTTGCAAGCTGCGCACGAACAAGCCCGCGCCGATCATGGCCACGAGCGAGAGCCCGACCTGGGCCGCGACGAGCAGTCGACGCAAGCGCGGGGGCCGGGGATCCCAGCCGGCGACCTTCGCGTCGGCGCGCAGCGCATTGACCAAGGGCTCGTGGGCGCTGCGCCACGCCGGCAGCAAGCCGAAGATCAGCGCCGTGGCCACGCTCAAGGAGATCGTGAAGGCCAATACCCGCCCGTCGATGCCGAGCTCGACCGGCGGCGCCTCCCAGTGCTCGCCGGGCTGCATCGCCCAGATCAAGTCCACGCCCCACAGGGCCAAGACCACGCCGAGCGCCCCGCCGATCAGGCCGAGCAACAAGCTCTCGTTGAGCAGCTGCCGCAAGATGCGACGCGGCGTGGCGCCTACGGCCAAGCGCACGGAGATCTCGCGGCGCCGCTCACTCGAGCGCGCCAACAAGAGATTGGCCACGTTGGCGCAAGCGATCACCAAGATGAACACCACGATGCTCACCAGCATCGCGCTGGCGCGTTGGGCCATCGGCCGCATGCCCGGTTCGACGCGCGCCTCTTCGACGGGCAGCAGCTCGAAGCTGCGGTCCCGGTTGGCCTCGGGAAAGGCGGCCTCGAGTTCGCTGCCGATCTTGCGCAGCTCTTCGGCCGCGGCCTGAGCGCTCACGCCCTCGCGCAGGCGGGCCACGCTGTGGTGGGTCAGACCGCGGCGCGAGAAGATCTCGGCGAGGGTCTCGTCGAGGCGGTAGACCTGGTTGTGGTGCACCCACGCTTGGGGCACGGCCGGGAAGTACAAACCGGCGAAGTCGGGGGCCGACACCCCGATGACCTCGAAGTCGACCCCGGCGATCCGCACGTAGCGTCCCAGGATGTCGGGGTCGGCGTCGAAGCGGTCCTTCCACAGGTGATGCGCGAGGACGATGCGCGGCGTGGTGTCGGAGCCGGCGTCACGCGCGTCGATGAAGCGGCCACGCGCGGCCTCGACTCCGAGCAGACCAAAAAAGCCGTCGGTCACGGCCGAGACGGTGATCGGCTCCGCCGCGCGTCCCTCTTGCAGGGGCACGCGCAGCGGGACCTCGCCTTCGATCGCCTCGAGGCTCTTGGCCCCCGCGCGAATGTCTTCGAGGTTGCGCAAGGAGACCGCCCCGAGCTCCAGATCCGAGCTTTGGTCGACGGTGCGCACCTGCACCAAGGTCTCGGGCTCGCTCACGGCCAGCGGGCGAAAGAAGACGGCGTCGAGCAGGGTGAAGATCGCCGTGTTGGCGCCGATGCCCAGCGCCAAGCTCAAGATCGCGACCGCGGCAAAAGCCGGCCGCTTGGTCAGCATGCGCAATCCGAAGCGCAGGTCTTCGGAGAGCTCGGCGATCACGCCCGGCCACCTCCGCGGCTCTCGCCGACGATGCGCCCGTCGAAGAGTTCGACGATGCGGTCCGCGCGTCGAGCGTGCCGCGGCTCGTGCGTCACCATGCAGATCGTCGCGCCATCGGCGTGCAGCTCGTCCAAGATCGCCATGACCGCGTCCGAGTTCGAGGAGTCCAAGTTTCCGGTGGGCTCGTCGGCCAACAAGACGCTGGGTCGCCCGCAGACGGCCCGCGCCACGGCGACGCGCTGCTGCTGACCGCCCGAGAGCTGGTTGGGCAGGTGTCGCGCGCGGTGGGCCATGCCCACACGCTCGAGGGCCTCGAGGGCGCGGCGTCGCGCCTGCACCGGGCTCTCTTTGCGGTAGCGCAGCGGCAGCTCCACGTTCTCGACGACGTTGAGGTCGGCGATGAGGTTGAAGGACTGAAAGACGAAGCCGATCTCGCGGTTGCGAAGGCGCGCCCGCGCCCGCGCTCCGAGCTTGGCCATCGCACGCCCGTGCAGTAGGTACTCGCCCTCGCTCGGTGCATCGAGCAGGCCCAGGATCGACAGCAAGGTCGTCTTACCCGCACCCGAAGGCCCCGAGATGGCCAGGTACTCGCCTTCATGCACGTCGAGACGGACCCCGGCCAGGGCGTGGCTCTCGAGCTCGTCTCCGGCGAAGACCTTGCCTACACCGCGCAGCGACATCACCGGGCTTCGCATCTCATCCATGATCGTAGGACCCCCCGTCCCTGGGGCGTGTCGACGGGCGCGGCCTGGCCTCCCCCGTTCGCGGCGCTGGCATCGCAAGTAGCGTGCCACTTTCGGGATCCGGGGCGTAGCGGGCTTTTTGGGCCCTGCGAAGGGCTAGGCCGCAGTCCCGTCGACCGCTTGGGCCGCCGCCTGGGCCGAGCTGCCCGGATCCGCGTCCCGACTGTGGGATAGGGCGTCCCAGCTTCGGGACACCCGGCTGTGCGGCCGCCGGGACTCGAAGCTGGAAGCCGGCGCGTGCGCCGGGCCCTCGCGTCGCCTTCGCGCCCCTCAGCCGCTGGCCGGCGTCCATCCGCACCGCGTCGGCCCAGCTGGCCCCGATCTTGCTCTGTCGACGGGCGTGTCCCCTGTGCCACCTCCGTCCGAGGCGACGCCGCGCGTTCAGTTCACCCGTGACGGGTGGTCTCGAACTTCACCCGAGTTGCTCGCTGCGCTCGTCGAACTCAATCGACGCGCGCTCGAGAGTCGCTTTCCCGGGTGGCGTCCCGCGGACGGTCGTGGCGCGGCCCTTTCGCCGACGAGCGGCGGCTGACGCTCCCCTGTCTCGGTGTCTGTCTCGCCCTCGCGCTCAGCCGAGCACGACGGGATCCAGATCCACGCCCAAGGGGCAATGGTCCGAGCCCATCACCTG
>JAUIJR010000182.1 GCA_030431075.1 Polyangia bacterium
CCAAAAATGGGATCCAAGCGTCCGGCGCAGCCCGCAGGCGACCGAGGATCGGGATGTACTCGTCCACGATGAACATCCCCTCGAGCAAGGCCCCGGCCAGCACCAAGCGACCGACCGAAGCTCGCGTGACGGCATCGGCGAGACCCGCTCGTAGCGTTCCCCACCAGCTGCCCGCGACTTCGTCCTCGTCCTCGTCGGCCGCGCTCACCACCTTTGGAAGGCCCAAGACCAAGAGCACAGCGAGGCCAGCCGACGCCACCGTGATCCAGCCCAGCGTGGCCAAGCTGGCGCCCACCGCCAACGCGCCCATGGCTCCCAGGGTCGCCACCGCCACGCCGAGCTGACTGAACTGCTCGATGCGGGCCATCACTTCGAGGTAGGCCGGCGCCCGCGAGAGCGCGGCCAGCTCGTCGTACACCAGGGCCTCCCACGCCCCACTGGCCATCGCGCCGTGAAGGGCCCATAAGCTCGCGCCGAGCAAGATGCCGGGGAAGGTGGGCCAGACGATCCAGATGGCGATGCCCAGGGCCCGGATCACGAGGGCCGCGGCCATCAGCCGACGCCGGTCGACGCGGTCGGCGAGCGCTCCGCTCGGGACCTCGAGCACGATGGCGACGGCCGCCCACGCGGCGAAGACCAGCGAGCTTTGCTCCGTCGTGATCTGGTGGTCGACGAACCACAGGGCGTACAGGGCGTACATCGGGCCGAGCTCGTCGACGAAGGCGAAGGCGTAGAGCCGGCGCCGCAAGGCCCCCTCGCGGGCGCCGCCGTTCATGGGCTCTCGCCGCTTTCCTGTGCTCGTTGGCGGCGCCGATAGTAGGCAGCCTGCCGCGCTCGATGGCTGCACGAGGGGTGGCAAAAACGGCGACGATGGTGGGCGGCGACGAAAAAGAGGCTGCAGCCGGGACCGGGACAACGCCGCAGCTGGGACCACGCCGGCGTGCCGACCAGCTCCATGAGCGCCTCGGCCAGCTGCGCTTCGAGGCGCTCCGCCGTCTTGCCTCGCCGACGGGTGCGGACCAGCGCTTCGCCTTGGGTGTCGAGCTCCAAGCTCCGCGTCGCGCTCACCTTGGCCACCGAAGCGTTGACCCGCGTCAGGGCCTCGCCCGGGAGCGCGGCCCCGTGAACGCGTGCCTCGAGCAGCGCGTGCACTGCATCTCGCAGCTCCCGCAGCTCGCGGTGGGCGACCGGGCTGCCGCGCCAGGCGTCGGCCAGCTCTCGTCCCAGCGCCGCCGCGATCCAGGCGCGCGCGAGCTCGCGGTCACCCAGAAAATCGATGAGATCGGGGGCTTGGCCATAGCGGGTGTTGGCGAACTCGACCGCGAGCGCCTCGCCCAAGATGGGGAGCTCATCTGGATCGGGCACGCTCATGCAGTGACGGTTAAACTACATCTTATGCGTCACGATCAAGCTGAACGGAGGCGAGAGACATGGAGAAAACGAGCAGCTAATGGGGTCTTAGACCTAGTGTGGCGCCGACTCGAAAACTGGACGCCTTGGACCGCGGTGAACGCACGATCTTTGAAGATCCGGGGTGGCAAAGACCGCACGAGCGGTGCGTCGGCCTCGCCATGGCCCTCAGATGCGCTGCGCTGCGCGCGACTTGCGTGATCGGCGATCGCTGCTAGGGTTGAAGGGTCGCTCCTGCCTGCCACCCCCGGCGGCGCGGTCGAGCGGCACGCGACGAGCGACGTCGGGGTGGTCCCGGGGTCGCCTTCGGCGTGTTCACCCCGAGAAGGAGGGAATCGACATGGGCATGAATATGGAAACAAACACGGGTGAGACCGTCGCGGCCGCAAAGACGGCCTCGGCCAAGCTGTGGCGCCACGACAAACGACCGAGCTGGGGCTTGGCCGTGATCATGTGGGAGCGCAACGGCAAGCGGGCCTATCAGTTCGAGGACGGCGAGGTCCGGGTCATCAAGGAGGGCTTTTACAACCTGCTCTCCCCCGCGACCGCGCCTGGTGACGGCACGGGGCGCTCGGTCGTTCGCATGGCCCGGCGACGCGCCGGAGGTGACGACGCGACCTTGCCGACCGTGCGCCACCAGATGGAGTACATGCGCAGCCAGTACCCCGAGGGCTTTGATGACCCGGCCTGGTTCAAGCAGCACCGCGGAGAGGGCCGTCGTCTCAAGCGGCACCGCGACCCCGCCTTGGCCGACGCGGCCCGGGCCTGGTCGATGGCTGCCCTCAACGCCTACCTCGAGGCGGGCGACTGGCGAGGCATCGTCGACAGCGCGGTCGAGGTGCTCAAGGGCACCGACTTGGTCACGGCCGCCCACGTCAAAAAGCTCGCCGGCGCCAACGCGACCGAAGCCCTGGCCCGTAGCTTCGTCACCCTCATCCACGACCACGATGCGCCCCGGGCGATCGAGCGCTTCCGTGACGCGGTCAAGGCCGCCGGCGGCCCGGCCAACTCGTGGAACCTCATGACGGCCCCGCGCGCCCTGGCCAACGTCGACGGCGACGTCTGCGTGCGGCCCAGCGTGATGAAGATCCAAGCCCGGATCCTCATCCCCGGCTTCTCGCCCTCGGCCACACCGAACGCCAAGGAGTACGCCGAGTACCTGCGGGCCGCCCGGGCCCTGCGCGACGAGCTCGAGGCCGGCGGGCTCGAGCCCCGCGACATGCTCGACGTCTACGACTTCATCTGGCTGACCTTGCGGCCGGCCGTCCGCGACGAAGTCATGGCCGCCCTCGACGGGCCGAGCTCCGACGACGCCTGAGCCCGACGTGCCTCGACCCCGCGTCGAAGGCCCGCACAAAAATCAGCCGGCCCCCCGTTGCGAAGACGAGGGGCCGGCGCTAGTTTGCGCGGCAGCCAAATCGATGACGCAGGTGCCCGGCGTCCACCGCCTCTCCGTACCCCGCTTCGAGCAGCCCGACGACGTCAGTTGCGGGCCTTCCTCGCTCTACTCGGTGCTCCGCTACCACGGGACCGAGCTCGACTTCGACGCCCTGCGCCGCTTGGTGCCGACGAACGAAGACGGGGGAACGCTGTCCGTCTACCTGGGCCTGACCGCCTTGCGCATGGGCTACCAAGCGCGGCTGTACAGCTACAACCTGCACGTCCTCGACCCGACCTGGCGCGCCTTGGACCCCACCGCCCTCGAAGCCAAGCTGCGGGCCCGGGCCGAGGGTCCCCAAGCGGAGCGAGTTCGCCAGGCCTGCTCGGCCTACGCCGACTTCGTCCACGAAGGCGGTGAGATCGACTTTGCCGACCTCAGCCCCGAGCTGCTCGTCCGGGCCCTCGACCGCGGCCACCCGCTCGTCTGTGGCACCAACGCCACCTACTTGTACGTCGACCCGCGCGAACGCCCCGACGACAACAAGGCGGACGACGTCCACGGGGATCCGGTCGGTCACTTCTTGGTGGTGAGCGGCCACGACGGACCCGATACCCTCTACGTGACCGACCCGGCGCCCGAGGTCCCGCACGACGCGGGGGACGCCTACGCGGTGACCGCCCAGCGACTCATCAACGCCATCTTGCTCGGCATCGTCAGCTTCGATGCCGTCCTCCTCGAAGTGTGGCCCCTGGGGCCCCGACCCACCTCGATCGCATGAAGTCCCTGCCCCTCATCGTCTTGTCCACCGGTGACCGCCTCGAGGGCTACGACGGCCCCAGCGTCGACGCCCGTGCATTTTTGGAGGCGCCCGGCGAGTCCGAACAGGTCGTCAACTTGTGCCGGAGCTGGGAGTACCTCTCCGAGGGCTACTACGTCTCCTTGCTGGCCGAGGCGCGCGGTCGCGAGGTCAGCCCGACGCCCGCCCTCATCGCTGCCCTCGGCAACCCGCGACGGATCCTTCGCGCCCTCGACCAAGCCGGCGTCCCGGTCGTCGACCTCAGCGCCGACCCCGAGCGCCCCGGCGTCGGGCTCCCCGGCGCCTTCGTCACCCAAGACGGCGCGCCCTTGTGGCTGCGTCAACGCAGCGCCGGTGTGGTGAGCTACCGACGGGCCGAGGCGGCCGAGACGGCCCGGGTCGTCGTCGCCCTCGGTCGCTGCGCCGACGCCTCCTTTCGCGCCATCGCCCGGGCGGCGCACCGCGTGTGGCCCCTGCCCCTGATGGAGCTGCGCCTGCTTCGCGAGGAGCGCAAGTGGAAGATCGTCGCCTTGGCGCCGCTCTCCTTCGCCGACCTCGACGCCGAAGGCCGCGCCGAGCTCACCCGCGCGCTCGAGCGCTACGCCAAGGCGGGCGCCCCCAGCGAAGCCCCGCGCCCGCGCGCCTCTTTGGCGCTGCTCTTCGACGACAACGACATCGGCCAGCCCTCTTCGCCGGAGACCCTCGACCGCTTCTCCAAGGTCGCCGCGAGCTTGGGCCTGCATGTCCACCGGATCGGCCCGCGCGACATCGGTCGCCTCGCCGAGTTCGACGCCCTGTTCATCCGCGCGCTGACCGGGCCCGACCTGCCGACCTTCGCCTTCGCCTTGCAAGCCGAGTCGCTGGCGATGCCGGTGATCGACAGCCCGACCTCGATCTTGCGCTGTAGCAACAAGGTCTACTTGCACGAGCTGCTCACCCGCGCCGGCGTGCCCCAGCCCGAGACCCGCATCGCCAGCCAACAAAGCCGCTTCGAAGAGCTCGCCGAGGCCCTGGGCTCCCCCTTCGTGGTCAAGCTGCCCGACGGCAGCTTCTCGACGGCAGTCTTCAAGATCGACAGCCCCGAGGCCTACGAGGCCCGCGCGCGCCCCTTGCTCGAGCGCTCGCCCCTGGTCTTGGCGCAGCGCTTCACGCCCACGGCCTTCGACTGGCGCATCGCCGTGCTCGGCGGCGAGCCGCTCTTCGCCGCGCGCTACCACATGGCGCGGGGCCACTGGCAGATCGCCAGCGCGACCCGACGCGGGCCCCGCTACGGCAAGGTCGAGGCCGTCGCCTTGGGCAAGACCCCGCCCGCGGTCCTCGAGGTCGCCACTCGGGCCGCCGGCTTGATCGGCGACGGCCTTTACGGTGTCGACCTCAAAGAGCTGCCCAGCGGTAAGGTCGTGGTCATCGAGGTCAACGACAACCCGAACATCGACGTCGGCTACGAGGACGCGGTCGAAGGCGACGCCGTCTACCGCCGCTTGGCCGAGTACTTTTTGGCGCGGATCACCGAGCGCTTCGAGGGTCGACCGCAACCCGCCACGAGCCGCCGGCTCCAAGACGAAGAGCTGCTCGCCTGGCGCACGCCCATCGTCTGCGAGAACACGGCGAAGCCCCCCTACGCCCCCTTTTCGGTGTGTGGTCTCGAGCTCGAGTTCGCCTTGGTCGACCGCGACCTCAACGTCGCCTCCCTCGCCGCCCCGACCTTGGCCTCCTTGGCCGGGCAGACCACCAGCGAGGTCGAGCTGGGCATCGTCGGCTTGACCAACGAGATCGTCGAGCACGTGCTCGAGCTACGCACGGACCTGCCGCTGCCTTCGCTGCACGACACCGAGAGCGTCTTGGTCGAGGGCATTCGCCGGGTGGGCGCCCTGCTCGCCACCCGTCACGGCGGCGCCCGCTTGCTCCCCACCGCGATGCACCCCTGGCTCGACCCGCGGCGCGCCAAGCTGTGGCGGCGCAGTCACCGAAGGATCTACGAGACCTACGAGCGCCTCTTCGACACCGCGACCCACGGCTGGCGCAACGTCCAGTCTTGCCACGTGAACCTGCCTTTGGGTGACGAGCAAGACGCCGTCGACCTGCTCAACGCGACCTCGCTGCTCATCCCCTACCTGCCGGCGCTGGCGGCCAGCAGCCCGCTGCTCGAAGGCGAGCTGGGCGATGCGGTCTGCAACCGCCTGGCCCACATCCTCACCCACCAGGTGAAAATCCCGGAGACCCAAGGACAGCTGGTGCCGGAGTGGTGCGAGAGCCTGAGCGGCTATCGCCGGGACATCCTCGAGCCGATGTTCGAGGCCATCGACCGCCTGCCGGACAGCAAGGCGATCCGCGGCGATTTTCTCAACGCGCGCGGCGCCGTGATCAAGTTCGTGCGCAACTCCCTCGAGGTCCGCGTCCTCGACACCCAAGAGTGCGTCAAGCTCGACGTCGCCATCGCCAGCTTCACCCGTTGGGCCTTGGCCCAGCTCGCCGGCGAGCTTCGACGCGGCACGCTCGAGCGCCCGCCGCACGCGAAGTTGGTCGAGGACCTGCACGCCTGTGTGCAGTCGGGAAGTGAAGCGCGCGTGTGGGCGCCACACCTTCCGGAGCTCGAGCGCGACGCCGAAGGTCGCGCCTCGGTCCAAGCGGTCCTCGAGGCGATGCGCGTGCGGGCCACGCAAGCGGCCCCCGCCGACGAACAGGACTACCTCGAGCTCGTCGGCCGCATGATCCCCCGCGGCAGCCTCAGCGAGGCCATCCGCGCGCAGCTGCTCCCCCTGGTCGACGACGACGACGCCTTCACCGAGACGGCACGGCGCATCTACATCGAGCTCGCCGACTGCCTCCTCGAAAACGAGCCCTGGTCGGGGCGAGGTCTCGGGTGAGCGCCTCGCTCGTGCTCAGCTGCGAGCACGCGTCGGCCCGGGTTCCGACGGGCATCGACCTGCAGCTGCCGCCCGAGGTCTTCACCAGCCATCGCGCCTGGGACGAAGGTGCTTTGCCGCTCGCCCAGCGCCTGGCCGCGAAGACCGGCGCTCCTCTCTTCGCCGGCGGCGTCACTCGCCTCGTCGTCGATCTCAACCGCAAGCCGGAGACGGCCATCCCCGAGCTGAGCTTCGGCATGCCGGTACCTGCGAACCAAGGCCTGAGTGAAGAGGCGCGGCGCATGCGACTCGAGCGCTTCCACCGGCCCCACCGCGAGGCCGTCGAGGCCCGCTGCCGCGCGCACCCGCCCTGCGTCCACCTCTCGATCCACTCCTTCGTGCCCGAGCTGCACGGGCAGCGCCGCGAGCTCGAGGTCGGGGTGCTCTTCGATCCCCACCGTCGTTGGGAGACCGAGATCGCCGATCGCTTCTTGGAGGGCCTGCTCGCCCGCAACTGGGATGTGCGCGCCAACGAGCCCTACACGGGCTGGGCCGACGGGCTGACGACATGGCTGCGACCGCAGTTCGCCCCGCGCAGCTACGCGGGCCTCGAGATCGAGATGGCCCAGGCCCTCGACACCGAGCGCCGCGAGCAGTTGGCCCACGACCTCGCGTGGGTCTGCAAGCAGCTCTAGCCACTCGCCCAGCGCCGGCCCGCGTGCTATCGAGGTCGGGGTGGAAGAGGATCCCGAGCGCCGCCGCATCGCCGAGCTGGCCCGGCGTGTGCGCGAGGGTCTGGCCGACGATGCCGAGCGCGAAGAACTCGCCATGTACGCCGAGCGCGAGCCGGAGGTCGTCGCCTTGGTCCAGCGCAGCGAGCAAGAGGCCGAGCTCGGCGGCGCGTGGCTAGCCCGCAGCACGGCCGACGACCGCCTCGCCGCCCTCGAGCGTACCCGCCTGACCCGGGCCGAGCGTGGCGCCGGCGTGGCCCTGGTGGTCGGCGGCGTGATCGGTGGCCTCATCTTTCCCCCCGCCGCCTTCGCCGTCTTGCCGGGCGCGGCCCTGCTCTTGTTCTCGGTCCTGCGCGTCAAGGCGCAGTCGGTGGGCAAGGATCCCTACGACCAGATCGAAAGGTAGATGCACCCATGAGTTCAGACCTCGTAGCCCGCGGGCATGGAGCCCTCTCCGCCTTGCGTCCCCGCTCGGGAGAGATGGTCGTGGTGACGACCGACGAAATCCCGAACTACCGCATCGTCCAAGTGCTCGGCCTGGTGCGCGGCAACACGGTGCGCGCCCGCAACGTGGGCCGCGACTTCTTGGCCGGGCTCAAGTCGCTGGTCGGTGGCGAGGTCGCCACCTACACCGCGATGCTGGCCCAGTCGCGCGAGCAGGCCTTGGATCGACTGCGCGCCGAGGCGCTCTCCTTGGGTGGCAACGCGGTCGTGGGCATGCGCATCACCACCTCCACCGTGATGCAGGGCGCAGCCGAGATCCTCGCCTACGGCACGGCCGTGGTGGTCGAGCCCGACCTCTAGCGCTAGGCCGGCGGCCGGGTGGCCGCCAGCGAGGGACGCGCATCGTGGTGCTCGAAGCAGCGCAGCAAGGCGGGGTGCTGCTCCACCGGATAGGTCTGGCGAAAGCGCATCCAGCCCAGGGTCGTGCACAAGGCGATCTCGGCGAGACCGAAGCGCTCGACCGGCGTGATCCAGTTCCCCTGCACGCGCCCGTCGAGCCACGCCATCGAGGCCGCGACGCGTTCGCGTTGCTTGGCGAGGTAACTCCCTGGTTCGGCCCGCAACCCGTCGCGCTCGAGGTAAAAGACGTTGATCAGCGAGTCCAAGGCCCCGTCGATCACCGCGATCACATTTTGGCTCTCGAGGTCGGAGGCAGCCGGACGCGCGATCGGGGCGTCCTCGGCGAGCTCGAGCAGGTGGTCGACGATCGCATGCGAGTCGAAGACGAGCTGGCCGTCCACCTGGGCCGAGGGCACGCGCCAAAGGGGGTTGAGCTCTCGCAGCTCGGCTTGGCCTGCCTCGGAGAAGGTGTCGACGAGCTCGACCGGCTGCCCGAGTTCATGGGCGACGGCGCGAACGCGACGGACGTAGGGCGAGGTGAGAGTGCCAAAGAGACGAAGCTCCACAGGGGGAGCTTCGCATCTTTGGGCGGCGCGGGCTGCTCAGCCCTCGGTCTTGGGCAGGTGGGTCGGTCGCACCCGACCGCGCAGGGGCTGGGGCTTGGGCGGCGGCTCGGCCAGCGCCTCGCGCTCTTCTTCGGTCATGGGTCGAAGACCGCCCGCGACCTCTTGGATCGGCTCGGGCTCATGGATCGGCTGGGCTTTGATGCCTCCTTCGACCAACATCTCATCTTCGGGATCGCAGGGCTGCTCGACCGGAATCACCGGAAGGTCGCGCACCGTCTGCGTCTCGCCCATGTCGCTTTGAATCGCGGAGGTGTTCGAGTGCGGCGCGCACGCGGCGAGCAAGATCGCGGTGCCGAGGGTCGAGGCGATGCGTGCGACGCGGCCGGGCCGGCCCGGGCTCGCCGGCATGGGCGCGCGCGTCCGGGGTCGCAGCGCCGAAACCGGGACCAGCGGCGGCTCGCGGCGAAACCGAATCTGTCCATCGCGTTGGACCGCATAGGAGACGCAGATGTCTTCCCCCGCGTGCTCCGACAAGAAGTCCCGCGCCTCGCGCTCGCTCATGTTCGACAGCATGTGCACGTCTTTGACGCAGTGGTCGCAGTGCATCTTGCGGTCCTCGGGTCGCACCGCGCTCCGATCGAGGGTGATCGGGCAGGGGCTCAGGATCTCGACTTGCTCTTTGTTGACGCTCATGGCCGCTGCCTCCCCAACGCACCGCGCCGAAGTTCGCTGACACCCGGGGCAAATTTCTCGCCGCACGGCCCGAATTCGGCGTGTAGGCGGGTGTATGCCTCAGTCGGGGCAGCTGGCGCTGTCGGCCGGGTGCGCCGCGATCAGAGCTTCCAAGGTGCTCTCGACGAGCGTCGTCCCGTCGGCCGGCGGCAGCGAAGGCGTCACGTGAATATGGCCCGCGGCGAGGTTGTGCGGCGCGAGCTGGTTGTACAAGAGCCCGTGCAGGCCCAAAAATCCGGATAGGTAGTTGCCGCTGGTCCCGGTCGTGTCGATCTGCACGTCGGTCAAGCCCAGCGCCTGGGTCGCGCTCAGGATCTCGTCGAGGGGCAGCTGCGAGGGCAAGGTCTGGCCGGCGCGGTACATGGAGATGCCGGCCCAGCTGCGCGGATCGACACTCGACTCGGTCGGGCGGGTCTCGGCGCCGTAGCCGTCGGAGCTCCAATCGCCCGAGGGATCTTGGGCCGTGCCGCCGCTGTGTCCACCTTCGATGGCCTCGAGCTCCCAGCCGATCCCACCGCCGCGGCTCGTCGTCACCAACAAGATCGGCTGGTAGCTGTCGACGATGCGCCAAAAGTCGGCCGAGGTGTCTTGGTAGTCGACTTGCAGATCCGAGTCGGTGCTCCCCACCGACCCCGGGCTTCCGATCGGATCGTTGCTCGGATCCCCGTCGGGCGGAAACTCCGGGAAAAAGGCGTAGACGTCGTAGCCATGCCCCCGCCAGTTTTCGCCGACCCAGGTCCCGGGGTTGTGTTCGGGATCGTCGCTAAAGGGCCGCAACATCTCGTTGGTGGGCGGCCAGTAGCCC
>JAUIJR010000183.1 GCA_030431075.1 Polyangia bacterium
TGCTGATGTTCTCGGGCCTGTTCTTGGCCTACTTCATCATCCGCACCCTCTACCCCGAGATGATGCTCGAGGCCGGCGAGCAGCTGAACAAGGTCGCCGGCGGTGCCAACACCATCGTCCTGATCACGTCTTCGTGGACCATGGCGCTCGCGGTGCGCTGCGCCCAGGTCAACGACCAAAAGGGCCTTCAGCGCAACTTGCTGCTGACCATCGGCTTCGCCTTCGTCTTCATGGTCGTGAAGTACTTCGAGTACTCGGCCAAGATCGCGCACGGCACCTTGCCGGCCGGTCCGGACGACACCTGGTACACGGCCCACATCGCGGCCGAGCACGGCGGACACGCCCTGCACTTGCCGAAGTACTCGAAGATGTTCTTCGGCCTGTACTTCACCATGACCGGACTGCACGGCATCCACGTGCTGATCGGCATCGGCGTTCTGAGCTGGATCTTGATGCGCGCCCGTCGCGGCGAGTTCTCGAGCAAGAACTACGTGGCCGTCGAGAACGTGGGCCTTTACTGGCACATCGTCGACCTGGTCTGGATCTTCTTGTTCCCACTCCTTTACCTGGTGCGCTGAGGAGGACAAAACGATGAGCGAATCGACCAACTACGTTTTCCTCAACGGCAAGCCCGTCGAGAACGCCAAAGAGAGCTTCCACCACGTCAGCCCCAAGCACGTCTACGTCGGCGTGTTCGCGGCCCTGTTGGTGCTCACCGGCGTCACCTACCTCGTCTCCTACGCGGACCTCGGACCGGCATCGCTGCCCGTCGCCATGCTGGTGGCGGTCATCAAGGCCTCGCTGGTGGTCGGCTTCTTCATGCACCTGAAGTACGAAGATCGCGTCTTCGCCTTCATGTTCCTGACGAGCCTGATCTTCGTGGCCATCTTCTTCGCGGTGACCCTCTTCGACATCTCGAAGTCGGGCGTCGTGAACACCGAGGCCAGCGTCGAGTACAAGCGCACCGTCGACGACAACGCCGAGATCTGGGCCAACCCGCCCGTGAAGACCGACGGCCACGCCGACGTCGAGGCCGGCCTCGATCACGCGGCCGAAGCCGAGCACTAGTCTCGACGACGCCTCGCGGCGCCAAGAAGGCCGGGCCCTCGGGTCCGGTCTTTTTGTTTTTGAGGGCCGCGTAAGGCCGGGCCTCGACCCCCGTTCAAGCCTCGAACGCGGCGGCGCAGACGGTCTCGCACCGAAGCTGCAGCCCTCGCGGCGGCTCCCAAAGCGATCCGAGTGACGGCTCCCACCGGATCACCACCCGCGCCCACGCGCGCGGGGAGGGGACGCCGTACATGTTTCGCAGACTTCGCCGACTCACCCGCCTGATCTTTGCCGCCCTTGGACTCCTGATTGGAGGGGGGGGGCCGCAGCTGGCGATGGCCGGAGGCGGTGGGCTGCAGGGGACGGTGAAGGACCCGGAGGGTCTCCCTCTCGAGGGCGTGACGATCTCCTTGGAGTGCAGCTGTCTGGACGCCCCGCTTTTCGTCGACACGAACGAGCGCGGAATCTATGTGGTCGATGGGCTACCGCGGGGCGACTACACCGTGACCGCGAGCCGAGGCCAAGGGGGGCAAGTCAAGGGAACGGTCGTATCGGGGAGCGCGCGGACACGGCTCGACTTCAGCTTCGCGCCGAACGACAAGATCATTCGATACATCGACTTGGGGGATGGGCCGGTGTCGAGCAAGGGCACCGACGGCGGCCGCAAGATCGATGGGGAAACCGTTCAAAAGCTCCCGCTCGGCGACCCCGGCGACGGCGTGGGTTCGGCCATCGAGGGCGGGGTCGACACCAAAAAGGGCCCCGGCGGCCACCAGATCGCGGGCTCGGACAGCAGCAGTCATAACCTGACCCTCGACGGCAACTCGGGGAACAACCCCATCACCGGCCAGCCGACCTCGTCGGTGATCGCCGAGGCCCTCGAGTCGGTCGAGATCAAAGAGGCCGGCTACGAAGCGGAGTTCGGGGCGGCCTCCGGCGCGCAGATCCGGGCGCGGCGACTCTCGGGCTCGAATGTCTGGCGTGGACAAGCCGGCTTTCGCTTCTCGCCTCGCTTGGCCGATCCTCGCTTCATCACGGGGACCGACGAGGCCCTGCGGGTGGTGCAGACCCCCGACTTCGGCGGTCAGGCCTTTGTGGTCGCGAGCGGGCCCATCGTCAAAGACCGCCTCTTCGTGACCGTGGCCCTCGCCCCCAAAGGCGCGCGGCAGACCCTGACGCAGAGCTTTCATCACCGGGTCGATCTCGACGGCTCGGGCGGCTTCGAGGCCTGCCCCTACGAAAACGGCAACAACGACTGCGCGCCGGGGACCAACTACATCGCCACGCGCAAGTTCGCCGAGCAAAGCTACAAGACCGGCAATGTCGGGGTCGACTACCTGCTGGGCTTGGATTTCGCCATCAATCGTCGACACACCCTGCGCCTGACGGCGAACGGCGGGCCGAGCTTTGGGCGCACCAGCTACCGGTTGCCCTTCGCCAGTGATCCCAACGCCTTCGGGACCAATCCGGCCGAGGATCCCCTGGGCGGAGCGGCGAACATCGCCACCGGCATCATCGACGACCACTTCGGCTGGGACTTCGACAACCAAGTCCTGGTGGGCCTCGGCTACGAGGGGCGTGCCTTGCAAGACAAGCTCGAGATCGACGCCGGCGTGAGCTGGTTGCACGCCACTTCGCGCGACGCGTGGCGTCTCGACAACCCCGAGCTGCGCAACTTGCCCGTGACCCAAGAACAAGACGCACAGGGGAAGAACCTCTTCGAGTTCCTCGATGGCGATGGCCGCTTGGCGTCGGTGCCGGGCGTGGACGAGGCCTGCAACGATCCGGACTTGCCCGGCCTCGCTTGTCCCACACGGGTCTGGCTCTCGGGGGGCATCGGCGAGTACGGACGCGACCGCGGGCAAAGGGTCGAGGGGCGCTTTGCGCTGACCCACTACTTCGACGCGGCTGGCTTTCACAAGCTCAAGTACGGAGGCACGGCCGCATGGCTGCAGCGCGACTTGGTCTCGCAGTACTCGGGCAGCAACGAGCCCGACTTCGCAGACAACTGCGAGCCGGGAGAGTCCGGCGGGGGCGAGTGGTGCTGGAGTCCGACCGGCAGCTACCGCAACGCCGGTGGGGGGCGGGTCGACAACCATCGCTTCATCGTCGTCGACAGCGACAACCCCGAGCAGCGCTTCACGCGGGGCTACGGGCGGGTGCGCTACGAGGAGAACGAGCTGCGGGCCATCGCGGATCCCTTGGGGCGCGGCGTTCGGGTCGACGCCTATCGCTCGAAGCTCTCGACCTTCAACTACGCGATCTTCTTGCAAGACCAGTGGAGCATCTTGTCCAACCTCTCGGTCAGCGCCGGGGTGCGTTGGGAGATGCAGGACATGCGCGACGTCCTCGGGCGTCGGGCCATCTTCATCAAGGACAACGTCGCGCCGCGCGTGGGCATCGTCTACGACTGGACCGACGAGGGACGAAGCCGCCTCTACGCCAGCTACGGCTGGTTCTTTCAGCCTTTGCCCCTTCAGCTCAACAGCCGTGTCTTTGGCGGCTTGGTGCAGGTGAACCGGCAGTTTCGCCTCTCGGACTGCGAGGACCGGCAGACGCAGACCCTCGAGGGCGGCAAGGATCGCTGGCGCGACGGGCAGCCGACGCAGTGGTGCGTCGATTCACATCAGTCGACCACGGGTCTCACGCCCGGCTTGAAGGTTCCCAAGCTCAAGGGGCAGTACAACCGTCAGTTCCAGATCGGCTACGAGCACGAGGTCATCGAAGACCTGATCATCGGCGCGCGTTGGTTGCACACCGACCTCGGGCGCGCCGTCGAAGATATCTCGACCAACGGAGGGCTCGACTTCATCATCGCCAACCCCGGCACCGGCGTGGCCGCGTCGGAGATCCGCGCCCAGCAGGCCACTTGCGACTCACTCGCGGCCGAGCTCGAGGAACTCGGTGACGACCCGGCGGCCAACGCCGTCGCCCGCGATCTCGGTCGCTGCCGTTTCGCCATCGACGCCTATGAGCGAGTGGGGACCGACTTTCCCAAGCCGCAGCGCAACTACGACGCGGTGAGCGTGGAGCTGCGCCGCCGCTTCGCCAAGAACTGGATGATGCTCGCCAGCTACACCTACTCGCGCTTGTTCGGGAACTACGACGGCTTCGTGGATCCCATCTCGGGCTCGATCAACTTGGGCAGCTCGTTGCAGTACGACACGCCCGAGCTGGTGCGCAACGCTCGAGGGCCACTGAGCAGCGACCAGACGCATCGCGCCAAACTCGACGGCTACTACACCTTTGCGCTGGACCGCGGGCGCGGGGGCTGGCTCACGGTGGGCGCGAGCTTTCGCTTGAGCTCCGGTTTTCCGGTCGGGGTCATGGGCGGCTACGCCCGCTTGCCGGGTAGCAACGTCATCCACGTCTTGCCGCGCGGGAGTGGGGGACGCTTGCCGGTGAACTACCGGGTCAACACGAGCTTGGGCTGGGCCTACGAGCTTCCGCGCGACTTGGTGCTCGAGCTCGGCGCGCGCTTTTTCAACGTCACCAACGCCAAGGCGACCCTGCGCGTGGACGAGGTCTACACCTACGCGGCCAGCCGCCCGATCGTCGGTGGCGAGCACGCCGACCTCAAGCACGCCAAGGTGCAGCCCAACGGCGGCTCGAACAATTTCTTCAACCGCACCATCGCCACCCCCCAGGGGAACTACGGCGTCGCCACCCAGTTTCAGCGCCCCTTGTCGGCGCAGTTCGAGGTGAAGTTGCGCTTTTGAGCCTGCCGCGGTGGGCGCCGAATTCGCCGACGCACGTGGGCTTGCGGGGCGCATTCGTGGCAAGCTGGGGGCGATGCAGCTGCATCGGATCCGCACGCCCGCCGACCAGGCGCGGCCGGTCTTGGTCGACCGGCAAGCGCGGGTGGTCCGCTACTTGCGGATCTCGCTGACGGATCGCTGCAACTTGCGCTGCACCTACTGCATGCCCGACGGCGGCATCGACCACGTCCCGCGCGACGAGCTGCTGAGCTACGAAGAGGTCGTCGAGATAGCGAAGAGCTTCGTCGCTTGGGGGGTCGAACGCGTGCGCCTCACGGGCGGGGAGCCGACGGTGCGCCGGGACCTCCCCGAGCTGGTCGCCCGCCTCTCGGCCCTCGAGCTCGCGCCCGAAGCCCGACGCCCCGGCCGTACGCACCTGCAGGTGGCGATGACCACCAACGCCGAGCGGCTGCCCGAGCTCGCCAGGCCACTGTTCGACGCGGGCTTGCGTCACCTCAACATCTCTTTGGACACCCTCGAGCGCGAGCGCTTCGCCCAGATCGCGCGGCGCGACGTACTGCCGCGTGTCCTCGAGGGCATCGATGCCGCCCGCGCCGCGGGCTTCGAGGACATCAAGATCAACAGCGTCGCCGTGCGCGGCTTCAACGACGACGAGTTCGGCGCGCTGTGCCGTTTTGCCTGGGCGCGCGGGGCGACGCCGCGCTTCATCGAGGTGATGCCCATGGCCGCCGGCCGGCTCTACGTCCCCGGCGAGCTCATCGGCGCGGCCGAGATCCGCGATCGCATCGCCGCGCAGCTCGGAGGCAGCTGGGAGGCCGAGACCCTCGAGGTCGGCCGCGAGGGTCGTGGCTACGGTCCGGCCCGCTACTGGCGCGCGAACTCCGCCGAGGGCGCGAAGGGCGGAAGCATGGCCAAACAACGCCGTTTTGGGGTGATTTCCCCCATGACGGAGAACTTTTGCGACAGCTGCAATCGGCTGCGGATCTCCGCCACCGGCCAGCTTCAGGCCTGTTTGGCCCGAGATGACGCCGGAGACCTCAAGAGCGCACTTCGTGCGGGCGGCCCCACCGCCTTGGAGGGTGTGGTACGCCGGGTTCTGGGCGCCAAACAAGATCGCCACGGCTTCGAAGAAAACGGCGCCGGCGGTCCTCAAAAGGCGATGATCTCGATCGGAGGTTGAGTATGGCTCTTTCGACCACAACGCAGTTCGCATTGGCCGCGGTCGTCGCGGGTGCGGTGGGATTTCTAGTCTGGGGCGACGCCGGTGAGGGCGTGCTCGAGTACGTCTACGCCGACGAGGTCGTCGAGGCGCCCGAGCGCTTCACGGCGCGCGAGTTCCAGGTCCACGGCCTGGTGGTCGAGGGCACCGTCCGTCAAAAGAAGGGCGGCGCCGGCGACTACACCTTCGAGATCGAGTACGAGGGCCAGCGCTTGCCGGTCCACTACGCCGACATGGTTCCCGACACCTTCGCCGAGGGCGGCGAGGTCGTGCTCACCGGGCGGCTGATCGACGGGCGCATCGAGGCGACCGAGATGTCGGCCAAGTGCCCCTCGAAGTACGAAGAGCAGGACGACCCCACGCGCGCCCCCAAGCGGACCTGAGCCCGGCATGAGCCTCGCCACTCTCGGAAGCATCACCATCGCCGTCCTCTTTGCGGCGAGTCTGCTGACGGTCGCCTTCGCGGCCCTCGGCGCCTACCGCAATTCGGAGCGCCTGATCGAGGCCTCGGTCCAGGGCATCTACGCCATCGCGGGGCTGTCGAGCTTCGCCTCGGCCCTGATCATCTACGCCTTCGTCGCCGACGACTTCTCGATCCAGTACGTCCAGCACACCTCGGACTCGGCGATGCCCCTCTTTTTCAAGATCACCGCCTTTTGGGGCGGCTTGGATGGGAGCTTGCTGTTTTGGGTGCTGCTTTTGGCCCTCTTTTCGGCCATGGCCGTGCGGGCGAACCGCTATCGCCACCCGCGCCTGATCCCCCATGTGATCTGGGTGCTCGCGGCGATCATCGCGTTCTTCGTCGCCTTGTTGGTGTTCTTGAAGAACCCCTTCGCGCCCTACCTGATCGAGAGCCACCCGGCCGGCCGCGGGCTGAACCCGCTGCTGCAGAACATCTACATGATCGTGCACCCGCCGAGCCTGTACCTGGGCTACGTGTCGCAGGCGATCCCCTTCGCCTTCGGCATCGCGGCGCTGGTCACGGGCAACCTCGACGAGGCCTGGCAGGCCTCGGTGCGGCGCTGGACTCTCTTTTCGTGGTGCTTTTTGTCGATCGGCCTCGTCCTCGGCGGCCTGTGGGCCTACGAGGAGCTGGGCTGGGGCGGCTACTGGGCCTGGGACCCGGTCGAGAACGCGGGCTTGCTGCCCTGGTTCACCTGCACGGCCTTCTTGCACTCGATCATGATCCAAGAGCGCCGCGGCATGCTGCGGATCTGGAACCTGCTTTTGGTGGTGATGAGCTTTTGGCTGAGCATCGTCGGCACCTTCTTGACCCGCTCGGGCGTGGTCCAAAGCGTGCATGCCTTTGGCCGTGACCCGCAGCTGGCCTGGACCTTCGGCGGCTTCATGGCCGTCATCTTGATCGGTGGCGTGGCCCTGATCTGGTGGCGCCGCAAGATGTTGCGCAGCCGCAACGAGCTCGAAGGCGTGCTCAGCCGCGAGTTCGCCTTCTTGCTCAACAACTGGATCTTGATGGTCATGGCCCTGTTCGTGCTGGGCTCGACCATCTACCCCACCATCAGCGAGTGGATGGGCGAGCGCGTCGTCATCCGCGAGACCCACTACAACCACTACATGGTGCCGGCCGGCTTGGCCCTGCTCTTGTTGATGGGCGTGGGGCCGCTGCTCGCGTGGCGCAAGAGCTCGACCAAGAGCCTCAAAAATCAGTTCATGTTCCCGCTGTGGATGGGGGCGGTGGGCATCGCCATCCCCATGGTGCTGGGCTTGCGCAACGTGTGGGGCCTGGCCTGCTTCGGGCTGACGGCCTTCACCTGCGCCACCATCTCCCAAGAGTTCTACCGGGGCATCAAGGTCGCGCGCCGCGACGGCAAGTACAGCATCCTCGACGCGGCCATCCGCCTGGTGATCAAAGCTCGCCGGCGCTACGGCGGCTACATCGTGCACCTGGGCGTCGTGTTGATGTTCTTCGGCTTCGCCGGCAAGAGCTTCGACATCGAGCGCAAGGTGACCATGCGCCCCGGCGACAGCATCGAGCTCGGCGACTACGAGATCGTACACGCCGGCTTGCGCGTCACCGAAAACTGGCAGCGCGAGATGATCACCGCCAACGTCGATGTTCGTCTCGACGGGGCGCACGTCGACACGCTGACCCCGGCGCGCTGGTGGTACTTCCAGACCCCGGACCAGCCGACGACCGAGGTCGACCGCCACATGACGGTCTTCGAGGACGTCTACGTCTCCATCCAAAGCGTCAACATGACGACGGGGTGGACGCAGATGCGCTTGTTCATCAACCCCCTGGTCAACTGGATCTGGCTGGGCACCATCGTCTTGTTGATCGGCGGTGTCATCTGCATCGGCACCGGGCGCGAGACCAAGGCGGGCGCTTCGGCCCGTGACGATGTCTAGGGCGAGGACGATGGGCGAGCCCGAGAGCCAAGCCAAAGCCACCGACGGCCCGGCGCGCGGCACGGACGCGCGCAAGGAGCTGATCTTCTTCGCAGCCTCGATGCTCGTGGCCGGGGGCGTCTTGGCCTACCTGGTCTTGGCCGCCGACGCGCACCTCGACGCGCCGACCTTGGCCCTGGCCGCGGCCGCCGTGGCCTTGTTGTACGCGCTGCGACAGATGTTCGCGGTGGTCCAGGCCCTGGGCCGCCCCGGCGTCGAGCACCTGCTCGAAGATTTCGAGGCCCAGCCTTTCGGCGCCGAGATCAAAGCCGACCGCTTTCGTGTGCTCAAGGCCATCAAGCAGCTCGACGAGGACTTCGCGCTCGGCAAGATGGAGCCGGCCGATCACCAGCTGCTTCGCCAAGAGCTCGTCTTGCGGGCGATCGAGCTCAAGTCCAAGCTCGAGCAGGCGACGCGGGGGTCCAAAGCCGACAACGACGAATTCGCCGGCTTGCACCCCGCCTTGGTGCGCGAGCTCGACGCCGAGCCAGAGGTCGAGCCCGATGCCGAACCAGCCGCCGAGCCGGCACCGGCCGCGACGCCCGAAGCCGGGAGCCTCGCTTGCCCGAAGTGCGCGCAAGACAACGACGCCGACGCCCGCTTTTGCAAAGCCTGCGGGCACGCCTTCGCCGAGCCGGATTCGAGTTTGGAGTCGGAGCCAGAGCCAGAGCCAGCGCCAGAGCCGGAGCCGGCATCGGCGACGCAGGAGGCCTCGCCGTGAGGCACCGGTCCGCGACGCTCGGGGCCTTGGCCCTGGCCTTCGGTCTCGCGAGCAGCCCAGCCGCGCAGGCCCAGGGGCCCCAAATGCCCGACCCGCGGGCCATGAGTGGCATCGCCCGCGTCGACCCGCAGCTGCCCACCGGGCAGGTGACCGTTCGATGCTTGCGCGGGGGCTTCGACGCGCCGGCCGTGGGCGCCTCGGTGGCGCTCCTCGTGCAACGCCCGGACGGGAGCACGGAGCGCTTCGAGACCCAGGCCGCGGAGCAGGGGAGGGCGACCTTCACCGGGCTCGAGGCCTTCGTCGGTGGCACCGCGAGGGCCAGCGCCATCATCGACGGCGAAGAGGTGCGCTCGGGTCCGATCCCGATCGCGGCGCAAGGCGGCTCGCGGCTCTTGTTGGTCAAGGGCGCCGCGAGCCAAGGCGGAGGACCCGGACCTGGACCCGGACCGGCCGCCGGCAACCCGCACGGCGACGCCAACCCGCACGGCAACGCGCCGCAAGCCGACCTTCCGCCTTTCGGTATCGCCTTCGACTTGCAGGGGCGGGCAGCGGGGACGGTGGTCGTCGGGGTGCTCGACTTCGTCGAAGAGGGGCAAAGCGCGGCCGAGAAGATCAAGCCCTTCGCGGATCTCGAGGTCCGCTTGTTCGCGGTCGACGGCCAGGGGCAGCGACGCCTGGTGACGACCGGCCGCACCGACGCCGAGGGGCGCGCGAACTTCACCGCCATCGAGCACGCCGAGGGCGAGTCGATGGTGGCCGAGACGACCCTCGACGCGGGGGGCGAGCCGATCGTGTCGGCGCCCTTCGACGTGCGCGACTCGGCCAAGGCGGTGGTCTTGCTGCGCGAGGAACTCGCCCGTGAGCTCAACCGGCAGCAGGCCGAGGCCGCCCAACAAGCGCGGGGACAGGCCCAACCCGGCGACGCTCCCCGCGGCCGTCGGCCGATGCCGCCCGTCACCCGCGACGCCAGCTTGCCGCCGGACCGCG
>JAUIJR010000704.1 GCA_030431075.1 Polyangia bacterium
CTCCGAGGACGCGGCGGCCCGTATCGAGGCGGCAAGGGCCGAGGGCCGCCCGATCTTGGCCGTCGGCACCACGGTGACGCGCACCCTCGAAGCGGTCGCCGCCCAAAACGGGGGGCGCATCGTGGCCGGGGCGGGGATGACGGACCTGGTCATCGCGCCCGGGCACCGCTTTTTGGTGGTCCGGCGCCTGATGACCAACTTCCACCTGCCGCGCAGCAGCTTGTTGATGCTGACTTGCACCTTTGGCGGCCAAGCCCGGGTGCTCGCGGCGTACCGGCACGCGGTGGCGCAGCGCTACCGCTTTTACAGCTACGGCGACTGCATGCTGATCACGCCGCCGGTCGACTGAGCCGCGGGTGGTCGACCTACGTCCGCGGACGTGGCAAACCTCGCCTTCGCATGAGCGCGGACCCCGAGCTTCGACCCGACCCGGCCGCCGACCTGGCCCGCGACGACGCGAGCTTGGCGACTCAGGCGCCGGGGCATTTCGAAGTCCTGGCCGAAGACCCGGGCAGCCACGCCCGCAGCGGGCGGCTGTGGACCGCGCACGGGCCGATGGACACGCCCTGCTTCATGCCCGTCGGGACCTACGGCGCGGTCAAAGGGATGACCGCCGCCGAGCTGCGCAGGGCCGGCTCGCAGACGATCTTGGCCAACGCCTACCACCTGGGCCATCGCCCCGGCGCCGACGCGGTGCAAGCCTGGGGTGGGGTGCACCAGCTGATGAAGTGGTCCGGCCCGATCTTGACCGACTCGGGCGGCTACCAGGTCTTCAGCTTGCGCAACTTGCAGAAGATCACCGACGCGGGGGTGCGCTACCGGACCCACTTCGACGGCAGCAAGCACGTGATGACCCCGCGCAGCGTGCTCGAGGTGCAAGCGAAGCTCGGCTCGGACATCTGCATGATCTTGGATCACTGCCCGCCGGGCGACGCCTCGCCGGCCTTGCTGCGCGAGGCGGTGCAGCGCTCGACACTGTGGGCCAAAGAGGCGAGCGACTTGCGCCGAGAGATCCTCGCTCCGGGGCAGCTCTGCTTTGGGATCGTCCAAGGCGGCACCGACTTCGCCTTGCGCCGCCATCACCTGGCGGAGCTGGCCGAACTCGACTTCGATGGCCTGGCCCTCGGCGGCTTGAGCGTGGGTGAGCCCATCCCCGAGATGCACGCGACCTTCGACGCCATCGCCCACGAGATGCCGCGCCAAAAGCCGCGCTACGTGATGGGGATAGGCACCCCCAAGGATCTGCTGGCCGCCGTGCGCGCCGGGGTCGACATGTTCGACTGCGTGATGCCCACCCGGCACGCTCGCAATGCGCAGCTGTTCACCTTTGGGGGCAAGCTCAATATCCGCAAGAGCCGCTTTCGAGAGGATCCAGAGCCGATCGACCCCGAATGTGGCTGTGAGGCTTGTCAGAGCTTCTCGCGCCGCGAGCTGCGGCACCTGCACGTGCACAACGATCCTCTCTACGTGCGCATGGCCACGACCCACAACATCTACTTCTTTCACCAGTGGGTGGCGGCGATGCGGGGCGCGCTGCGGGCCGGCCGATTCGAGGCCGTGGCGGCCAAGCTGGCCGCGTGCCTCGAAGCGCCCAAGCCCTAGTCGGGGCGGCGCGCAGTGCGCGATCTTGGCTTGGCCGGCCCCTCGGCGGGCTTCGGATCGCGGCGCCAGTGGCGTGCGCAAGCGCGTGTCCTCGCCTTGACCCTCTGGGGGCGCCGGTGCTACCTAGGCCGCCGCTACGGGGCCAGGGCCCCGTTT
Organism: Polyangia bacterium; assembly: GCA_030431075.1. Lineage (GTDB taxonomy): Bacteria > Myxococcota_A > Polyangia > Nannocystales > Nannocystaceae > JAUIJR01. Next base: position 1,759 of record JAUIJR010000704.1, read on the forward strand.
TTCGCATCTGCAGACCGGTGCGAGCCCCTTCGCGGGACTCACGCCAACCCCTCGACCCAGCTCGAACCAGCTCGACTGTCCAACTTGGGCGGGACCCATCGGGTCTCGCGCGTCAGACGACGCGATG
>JAUIJR010000184.1 GCA_030431075.1 Polyangia bacterium
AGCGCGCCGACGCCTTTGGGTCCGTAGATCTTGTGCGCCGACATCGACATGAGGTCGATGTTCATCGCCTGCACGTCGATGGGCACCTTGCCGAAGGCCTGCACCGCGTCGCAGTGAAAGAGGGTGCCGTTTTGATGGCACAGCTCCCCGATCTCGGCGACCGGCTGGATGATGCCCGTCTCGTTGTTGGCGAACATGATCGAGACCAGCACCGTGTCGGGGCGCATGGCCGCGGCCAGCTCCTCGAGCGAGATGCGACCGTCGCTTTGCACGGGCAGGTAGGTCACCTCCCAGCCGCGGCGCTCGAGGTGCTTGGTCGAGTCGAGCACCGCCTTGTGCTCGGTCACCACGGTGATGATGTGGCGCCCCTTTTCTTCGAGGTACTCGGCCACGCCCTTGATGGCGAGGTTGTTGGACTCGGTCGCGCCGGAGGTCCAGGTGATCTCTTTTTCGTCGGCGTTGATCAGCCCCGCGATCTCGTTGCGGGCCTTGTCGACGGCCTCCTCGGCCGTCCAGCCGTAGGCGTGCGTGCGACTGGCCGCGTTGCCGAACTCCTGCGTGAAGTAGGGCAGCATTGCGTCGAGGACGCGCGGGTCGACCGGGCAGGTCGCCGCGTAGTCGAGGTAGATGGTCTTTTCGGGCTTCATGATGGGCACGAAGGGTTGGGTGGGTGCGCCGGGGACGAGCGCCGATCAGCGAGCGTCACCGGCGTCCTCTGCACGCGCATTGGGATGCGCAGGGTGTTCGGGGTTCTTGCGGCTCAAGTGCAAGCCGGAGACCAGCGGCGGCTGGGGAACCTGGTGGCGATCCGGCTCGCAGCTGACGCAGGCGTGGGCGCTGCGCTCGTCACAGCTGCGGCAATCTTCGAGGTAGGCCAAGGACTCGGCCAAGTCGCGCTCGAGCTGACGAAGTCGCTCGATCTGATCGCGGGTCTCGGCGAGCTTGCCCAAAAAAAGTTCGCGCACGCCGGTCATCGCGTCGGGCGCGGTGGAGGGCGCGCGCACGGCCTCGAGCAGGCCTTGGATCTGCGCGAGCTTGAAGCCCATGTCCTGGAGCTTGCTGATCCAGTAGACCCGGGCGAGCTCGTCGGGCCCGTAGAGGCGAAATCCCCCCGCGCTGCGCGGCGGGTCGAGCAGCCCCATCTCCTCATAGAGGTGGAGCGCCCGGCTCGTCTTGCCGGTCTTGCGCGCCAGCTCGCCGATCTTCATCAAACGAGCACCCGAACGGCCGCCCGCAGCTTGCGAGGCGCCTTCGGATCGATGTGGGTGGGTGTCGGACATGGTCAGGTTCAACTCTTACCCTCGCGTGAGAGTTAGAGTCAGCCCGCCCAACATACCGCCCGCCGGCCGGCTGTCAACCGCCCGTGTCTGGCGCAAAAGGCGCCTACCCCAGCCTGAGAGCCCTCTCACGTGGGTTCTGCTCCAACCGCGTCGAACGCGCGAGTGACCGACGAGCCCTCCGAGGCGCCCGACGCGTCGACGACCGGCTACCATCTCGATGGCGGCCAGACCGCCCCCGATCCCATGAGCTTCTCCGAGCGGATGAAAGAGAGCCTGGGCACCGAAGGTGCTCGCGTGCAAGTCGAAGCCCCGAGCGAGGCCGTGACCCCCGGGCAAGCGGCGAACGCGAAGGTGCGCATCGTCGGCGGCACCAAAGAAGCGCGCATCGATGCCTTGGTCGTGCGGGTGATCGAAGCGCGGCGCCATTGGATGCGCGAAGACGGCAGCCGCCTGTCCGAGCAAGAAGCCCCGGCCGCCGAGCGTCGCGCCATGATGCCGAGCTGGGAGCGCCGCGTGGTGCACCAGATGAACGTCGAGGTCGGAGAGACCGTCGCCGCCCACGCCGAGCACGAGCTCGAGATCGAAGTTCAGATCCCCGAAGGCTGCGGCAGCACCGACCACGCCTGTGTGATCACCTTGAACGCACAAGCCGACATCAAAGAGCAGATCGATCCGACGGGCACGGCCACCTTGCTCGTCTCGGCGAGCTGACCGCCTCTCGGCGCGCCCGCCCGCGACTCAGTTCGTCACGCGGCTGAGCTGCCACGCCCATCCGTCGATCGACTCGAGCTCGCCCGAGGAGCCGGAGAGGGCGTCGCCCTTCGACGCGATCTTGAGCCAGCCGTGCCCGCGGTTGCCGGCGCCGTCTTGCCAGGTGAACAGCGCGCGGTTCGAAGGCAATGTCGCGCCCGCGTCCGAAGTGACCAAGGACTGGTCCATCAACAAGGCGAGCTCCAAGCGACCATCGGCGGCCGCGAAGTTGCCGAAGTAGCGTCCTTGGCTCAGCTCGCCCACGCGCAACTGGCCTTCGTACTCGCCGACCCGCCCGCGCCAGGTCCCGACGAAGCCCGCCGCCGCCTCGTAGGGCTCGGCCTCGGGATAGATGGCTTGGCTGCCGCCCTCTCGATCGCAGGCGAGCACCCCCAACCCGGCGAAGCCGAGCAGCCCTTTCACCGCCCATGCGGCCGCGCGCCGACGCGCTCGGTTCCGGACGCCGGCAGCTGGCCCGCTCGCGCTCACGCGGCCGGTCTAGCACAGCGCCGCAGGCCCCGCGACGCCGCCCCGCGCCCAGATCGCGTGGACCCACGCTTTGCCGGGGAGCGATGGACCCCGCGGCACCTTGGGCCTATGCTGCGCGCGATGCTCTCGCGGCTCACGATCGCGGCGCTGACCTTTGCGGGTCCGGCCCCGGCCGCATCCGCAGCGCCCCCCGCCGAGCCCAGCGCGGTGGAGGCGAGCCCCGAGCCTGCGCCGGAAGCCGAGCCTGCGCCGGACGCCGAGCCTTCGGCCGAAGCCGAGCGCGAGCCCGAGCCCGAAGCCGAGCGGCCGAGCGGAGGCGGCGTCGCGGGGTCCCTGGTCGATCCCGACGATCCCGACGCCCAGCGAGCCAAAGCGGATCTCGAAGGCGAGAGCCTCGAGCCCAACCGCGCCGGCGTCCCCGAGCGTCTCACCCCGCTCGGACGCGCCGGTTGGTGGAGCTTGCTCGGTGCGGCCAGCTTGGCCAGCGCCGGCGGCATCTTGGCCGGACTCGCCGAGCGCCAAGAACAAGAGGCGCGACGCTTGGCCCTCGGCATCGACCTCGACATCGGCGCCCGCTATCGCTACGGCGAAGTCGACGAGCTCTACGAAAAGATGAACCGCCGCGGTCGCCAGTTCCAAGGCGCCGCTCGGGGTCTGTTCATCGCCGGCGCGGTCGGGTTGGCCGCATCCATCACCTTTTTTGCCGTCGACGCCAAGCGTCGGCGCGGGCAACGCGACAGCGCCCGCTTGCGCTTTGGCGCGGGCAGCATGGAGCTCGACTTTTGAGATCTCTTCTTGCGGCTTTTCGCATGCGCATCTTCGCATGGACGGCGGCGAGCGGCTTGGCCCTCGGCTTCGCCAGCGCTTGCTACGACCCGCCCTCCGAAGACGTCCTGTTCAGCTGCCGCGAGATCGACGATCCCGCGTGTCCCGAGGACTACCGTTGCGAGGACGACGGCTGCTGCCACCGGATCGGAAGCGACGTCGATGCCAACTTCGGAAGCTGCTCGTTGGCCACGGCCTCGGAGACGGGCGGCGAGAGCAGCGGCGGCGAAGAGTCCAGCGGCGAGGGCACAAACTAGCGCCCGGCCCCGGAGATCTGACGCGCGAATTCGCCGAAAGGCCCGCCCCCGCACGTGAGTCGGCCGGCTTGCGCTCGGCTTGTACGCACGGCCCCCAAGGGCTAAAAGCGAGCCACCGGCGTGGCCGCTTCGAGCGGTTCACGCCTTTCGAGTACGACGGGTCCCGCGGGACCCCGAGGCCGGCACGCACACAGCGCGCCACGAGCGGAGCAAACGTGGGACTTCGAGACCTATTCGGCGGCGGCGGAGGCGGTTCACGCGCCAAAGGCAAGCTCGCCAAGCTGATCAAAACGACGACCAACCCCTATACGCAGTCGGCCGAGCGCTACGGCGCGATGGAACAGCTCATGTCCATCGGGGCCAAGGACGACGCGCAGGCCGTCGAGGCCTACGTGGGAGTGTTGCGTCGCTTCACCATCACCAGCACCAAGAGCATCGAGGACGAAGAGGAGAAGGGCTGGGCCTACCGCCGCCTCGGCGCGATCGGCAAGGACCTGGTGCCCGCCCTCGAGGCCTTTTGTCTCGAACACGACAACATCGCGTGGGCCCTGCGTCTGGTCGAAGACGTCGCCGACGAAAAACAGGAGTGGGCACTGCTCGACAAGCTGGTCGAAAAGCACCCGCCGGGCTACGAGCGCGACCCCTCGAAGAAGATCCAGCTGCTCACGCACCTGTCCGAGATCGACGATCCGCAGGTCACCAAGCTCCTCGTTCGCTACTTGAAGGACGACGACGAGACGGTGCGCTTCTTCGCCGTCGAAGCCCTCGTCGACATCGCTGACCCCAGCTCCCTCGAGGGCCTGGTCGGCCGACTCACCGACGAAAAAGAGGACTCCCTGCGTCTGCGCAACCGTGTGCTCGATGGACTCGCCGATCTCGGCTGGGACATCAGCGCGCACGTCGAGGCCCTGACCCCCCACGTCGGGACCGAGCACCACATCCAAGGCGGAAAGATCGCGCGCCGCTGAGCGCACCGCCCCCCGCCCCCGCCACTTCCAAACACAAAGACTCTCGAGACAGTTTCAGGAGACGCCATGCCCCGCCGCGACGACATCAAGCGCATTTGTGTTCTCGGATCGGGCCCGATCGTCATCGGGCAAGCCTGCGAGTTCGACTACTCGGGTACCCAAGCCGTCAAGGCGCTCAAGCAAGAGGGCTACGAGGTCGTGTTGGTCAACTCCAACCCGGCCACGATCATGACGGACCCCGAGATCGCGGACGCGACCTACATCCGCCCGCTCACCCCCGAAGATCTCGACCAAGTTCTGCGCGACGAGCACTGCGACGCCCTGCTCCCCACCGTGGGTGGCCAGACCGCGCTGAACTTGGCCCTCGAGGCCGGCCGGCGCGGCATCCTCGAGCACCACGGGGTCGAGATGCTCGGCGCCCAAGAAGAGGTCATCGAAAAGGCCGAGGACCGCGACATCTTCAAAGCCGAGATGGTGCGCATCGGCCTCGACGTGCCGCGCTCGATCTACGTGCACTCGATGGCCGAGGGCTGGGCCGCCCTCGACGACGTCGGCTTTCCGGCCATCATCCGCCCCAGCTTCACCCTCGGCGGCTCCGGGGCGAACATCGCCTACAACCGCGACGAGTTCGAGGCCATGTTGCAGCACGCGCTGTCCGAGAGCATGCGCGGCGAGGCCCTGGTCGAAGAGTCGATCCTCGGCTGGAAAGAGTACGAGCTCGAGGTCATGCGCGACGCGAAGGACAACTTCGTCGTCATCTGCTCGATCGAGAACATCGATCCGATGGGCGTGCACACCGGTGACAGCATCACCGTCGCGCCTTCGCTGACGCTGACCGACAAGGAGTACCAACGCATGCGGGACGCCGCGCGCGACGTGGTCTCGACCATCGGCGTCACCACCGGTGGCTGCAACATCCAGTTCGCGTTCAACCCGGAGACGGGCCGCATGATCGTGATCGAGATGAACCCCCGCGTGAGTCGTTCTTCGGCCCTCGCCTCGAAGGCCACCGGCTTCCCCATCGCCAAGTTCGCGGCCAAGCTCGCCGTCGGCTACACCCTCGACGAGCTCGACAACGACATCACCAAGGTCACCCCCGCGAGCTTCGAGCCCGCCATCGACTACGTGGTGACCAAGGTGCCGCGCTTCGCCTTCGAGAAGTTCAAGGGTAGCGACGACACCTTGACCATCCAGATGAAGTCGGTGGGCGAGGTCATGTCCATCGGCCGCACCTTCCGCGAGTCTCTCGGCAAGGCCATGCAGTCGATGGAGACGGGCACGGCCGGCTTCGACTGGGAGCAAGACGTCGACGACGCCGATCTCGAGAACAGCCTCAGCCGTCCCTCGCCCACGCGCCTATGGAAGGTGGGCACGGCCTTGCGCCGCGGCATCTCCCTCGAGGCCATCCACGAGCGCACGCGCATCGACCCCTGGTTCCTGCACCAGATCGCCCACATCATCGACCGCGAGATCGAAGTCGAACAAGCCGGCGCCAAGGCCCTCGAAGACGCGACTTTGTTGCGCGCCGCCAAGCGCGACGGCCTGTCCGATGCCCGCCTCGGCGCCTTGACCGGCACCGACGAGCAGCGCGTCCGCGAGGCGCGACGCAAGCACGAGATTCGCCCGGTCTTCAAGCGCATCGACACCTGCGCGGCCGAGTTCGAGGCGCACACGCCCTACCTCTACTCGACCTACGAAGAAGAAGACGAGGCCGAGGTCAGCGATCGCGAGAAGGTCGTGATCTTGGGCTCGGGCCCGAACCGCATCGGCCAGGGCCTCGAGTTCGACTACTGCTGCGTCCACGCGGCCATCGCCTTGTCCGAGGCCGGCTACGAGACCATCATGGTCAACTGCAATCCGGAGACCGTGTCGACCGACTACGACACCTCCGATCGCCTCTACTTCGAGCCGCTGACCCGCGAGCACGTGCTCGACATCCTCGAGGCCGAGTCGGTCAAGGGCTCGATCAAAGGCGTGCTCGTGCAGTTTGGTGGGCAGACCCCGCTCAAGTTGGCGGGCCAGATCGAAGCCGCGGGCTACAGCTTGCTGGGGACCCCGGCCGACGCCATCGACCGCGCGGAAGACCGCGGTCGCTTTGGCGAGCTCGTGACCAAGTTGGGCCTCACGGTGCCGCGCTTCGGCATCGCCCGCTCGGCCGACGAGGCCTTCGAGGTCGCGCGGGGCATCGGCTACCCCGTGCTCGTCCGCCCCAGCTATGTGCTCGGTGGCCGCGCCATGGAGATCGTCTACTCCGACGAAGAGCTCCACCGCTACATGCACCACGCGGTACGGGCCTCGCCCGATCACCCCGTCTTGGTCGACGAGTTCCTGCACAACGCCACCGAGTTCGACGTCGACGCCGTCTCCGACGGCAAAGAGGTCGTCATCGCCGGCATGATGGAGCACATCGAAGAAGCCGGCGTTCACTCCGGCGACTCGAGCTGCATCTTGCCGCCCATCTCGATCGGCAAGACGGTCGTCGAGGAGATTCGAGAGACCGCGGTCGCCTTGACGCGCGAGCTCGGCGTGGTGGGACTGATGAACGTCCAGTTCGCCTTGCAGGGCTCGAAGCTCTACGTGCTCGAGGTCAACCCTCGGGGCTCTCGCACGGTGCCCTTCGTCTCGAAGGCCGTCGGCATCCCCTTCGCCAAGGTGGCCGCGCGCGTGTCGGCCGGCGAGACGCTGGCCGCCCTCGAGGTGCGCGAGCGCATCCCGCCGCACATCAGCGTCAAGGTCCCGGTTTTCCCCTTCATCAAGTTCCCCGGGGTGGACACCCTCTTGTCGCCAGAGATGCGCAGCACCGGCGAGGTCATGGGCATCGGCGACTCCTTCGGCGAGGCCTTCCACGCCGGGATGGTCGCGGCCGGAGTGGCGCTACCGCAGCGCGGCTTGGTCTTCGTCAGCGTCCGCGACGACGACAAGGCCGCCGTCTTGCCGGTGGCCAAGCACCTCTCCCGACTCGGCTTCGAGCTCGTCGCCACCCGCGGCACCGCGAGCTTCTTGGGCGAGCACGGCCTGCGCCCGCAGGTGGTCAACAAGGTCGCCGACGGACGCCCCCACATCGTCGACCGCCTGGTCAACGGTGAGATCGCAATGATCATCAACACCACCGTCGGTGCGCAGTCGATCCAGGACTCCTTCTCGATCCGACGGACCACCTTGCAACAGCGTTTGCCCTACTTCACGACGGTCAACGGGGCCATGGCCGCGGCCCACGCCATCGAGGCGGCGCGCTTGGGCGGGCAGGTCTTGCCTCCGGTGTCCCTGCAGGCCCATCATCGACGACCCAGCTACACCGCCGCCGACGCGCCGGTCAACCGCACGAGCTACCGCCCCAGCGAGGCTGGCGGCGCGGCCTGAGACGACATCATGTCCGACGACAAGTTTCCCATGACCCCCGCATGCAAGCGACGCATGCACGACGAGCTGCGCCGCCTCAAAGAGGTCGAGCGCCCGAAGAACGTCGCCGAGATCGAAGCCGCCCTCGAGCACGGTGACCTGCGCGAGAACGCCGAGTATCACGCGGCCAAAGAGAAGCAGGCCGAGATCGCCGCCCGCATGCAGTACCTCGAGTACCGCATGGGCCGCGCGGTCGTGATCGACCCGGCCGAGATCGACAACGAGCGCGTCGCCTTCGGCGCGACCGTCAAGCTGCTCGACGGCGAGACCGAAGAAGAACTCGTCTACGCCCTGGTCGGCGAGGACGAGACCGACGTCGACCGCGGCCACATCTCGATCGCCTCTCCGATCGCCCGCGCGTTGATCGGCAAAGAGGAGGGTGACGAGGTCGTGGTACAGCTGCCCAAAGGCACCCGCGAGCTCGAGATCCTCGAGATCGAGTACAAGGCGATCAGCTGACATGCGCCCCCGCGTCCACGCCCTCGCCTACGCGGCCCTGCTCTCGATGAGCCTGGCGCCGCTGTCTTGCAAGCGAGGCAAAGACCAAAGCTGCCGTCAAAGCGAAGACTGCCGAGATGGGCTCGTCTGCCTCGTCGACGGCCGTGTGCTCGAGCCGGGCATCGTCTCCACCACGGCCGGCATCTGCATCGAGGACGACAGCGCCCCGATGGATGAGACCGGCATCGAGCCGCCCATCATGTACGACGACATGCCGTCGAAACGCGACCTCCCCATCGGTGATGGCGATGGCGATGGCGACGGCGACGGTGATGGTGATGGCGACGGCGACGGTGATGGCGACGGTGATGGTGATGGCGACGGCGACGGCGATGGCGACGGTGATGGTGATGGCGACGGTGATGGCGACGGCGACGGCGATGGCGACGGTGATGGTGACGGCGATGGTGACGGTGATGGCGACGGTGATGGCGACGGCGACGGCGACGGTGATGGTGATGGCGACGGCGACGGTGACGGTGACGGCGACGGCGACGGCGACGGGGCCCCGTGAGCGAGGACGCCCACTGGCTTTTTCGTCTCAGCGCCTCTGAATGGCTGGATGCCGCGGCGCACGAACTTCGCATGGCCCGAGAGGCCCTGCCCTCGCGTCGGACGAGCCTGACCCATGCGCGCCGGGCCGCCGGCATGGCCCTCAACGCGGTCCTCGTCGCGCGACGCGAGGGCGAGCTCGAGGTCACCGAGATCTGGGGCCGCAGCTACCTCGAACACCTTCGACGTCTGCGCCCCTCGACCGATCCGGCGGAAGCCGCGCCCCTGCTCGGCCTCCCCGAGACGGTCCGCGCGGCCGCCGAGACCCTGGTGCGAACGCCCATCATGCCGCCCCAGGGGCTCGTCCGCCTCTCTCGTGAGGCGGATCCCGAGCTCGCAGCCGCCATCGAAGCGGCCGAAGGGGTGTCAGCAAGCTGCCGCCTTTGCGTTGAGTCCGCGTGAAGGACCCGGGGCTTTGCTACCGTGGGGGCATGCGGGCGCGTGGCCTATCTGCTTGGATCTTTTCGGCCGCGGCCTTGGCCGCCTGCCAGACCGTCCCCTTCGACGAAGAGGGTGCCGGTACCGAGGCCAGCGAAGAGGGCATGCCCAACCCGGAGCCGCGCTACGACTGCGATCCCGGCGACCTGCTCGCCTGCCCCTCGGGGGAGAAGTGCACGGCCATCGAATTCAACGGCGTCCAAAACGTCTACGAATGCGTCAGCGATGCCGGCACCTTGATGCCCTACCAGGCCTGCTTGCCGGCGCCCGTGTCCGGGCAGGACAACTGCCCCATCGGGCACCTGTGCGTGGCCCAAGACGACGACATGACGATGGGCGTGTGCCTGCCGATGTGCGGGCAAAACGGGACTTGTGAGGGCGCGTGCACACCGGCCCCCGTCATCGACGTCCCGGTGTGTGGCGAGCTGTGTTCCCCATTGGCTTCGGAGTGCACTTCGGTGCTCGCTTGCATGCGTGACGGCGACCTCTTCGGCTGTCGCTACCCTGGGGAGTTCGATGTCGGCGTGCTCGGTGATCCCTGCGATGGCGTCGATCTCAGCGGCTGCAGCGAGGGGCTCGGGTGCATTCAGGGCAACCTCGTCAACGGCTGCACCACCTCGCACT
>JAUIJR010000185.1 GCA_030431075.1 Polyangia bacterium
TGATCGAAAAGGCGCCGGAAGCCGACCTCAGCACCGTGCAGGCGCGGGCGCTGGCCTTTTGGGGCGACATCGAGTCGGCGCGCCTGATCTTCGCGCTGCGGCGCGTCGCCATGCAGCTCGAGTCGACCGCTTGGGCGCTGGCGGGCTGCGGGCTCGAGGCCGAGGGCTTGACGCGTCTGTTGCAGCTACTGGACGACGGCGAGCTCTTGGTGCCGCGCGAGCACGAGCTGGCCTTGGCGCGCGCCTTGAACAAGCACGCCCTCGAGGGCGCGCGCGACTGGGCGGCCCGGACGCTGCGCCCGGCGCCGACGCGGGCGAACAAGCGCGAGGAGCGTCGACAGCGGACGCTGACCGACGCCGAGGTCGACGCCATCGTGGCCGCGGCCGACGACGAGCTCGAGGCGGCCCTGGCTCCGGCCCTGCGCGGGCCGAGTGGGTGGCTGAGTCGGGCTTTGGCTGCGCGCCGCGCCAGCGAGAGCTTGCCGGCCTGCGTCGCCTTGGTGGCCGCGACGGATCCGGTCGACGAGGTCGCCGCCCAGCTCGAGCGCTTCGCTCCCGATGTGCCGACCTTTTTCGAGATGTTGCACGCGAGCTGCGTCTCGCAGTGGCAAGGGCGCGGCGACCTTCCCGTGCTGGCCGATGCGACCTTGTTTCGCTGGGAGAAGCACCTCTTTGCCTTTGGCGAGTGGTTCGAGGGCAAAGGGGAGGGGCGGGGGCGCGCGACGATCGAGGCGCGCCTCGAGGCCATCGCCGCTTGGCCCGGCGCCATCGCGGCGCGCTTGGTGTGGGACGCCATCGCCGCGCTGATCTTGTTGCGACGCTACCGCGAGCCCGAGGCGCTGGCCCTCTATGGTTCCGAGGCCATGGTGCGCGCGGCCGTCCCCCTACTCGATGGCGCGGCCGGGCCGGCGGCGGCCAAGGTGCTGGTGAGCTTGCACCTCGCGGGCTTGGCCACGGGCACCCTGACCGAGGTCCAAGAGGCGGTCTTGGAGATGGGGCCGGACCTCGACGCGGCGACGCGACTCGAGTTGCGGCGTTGGGTGCGCTTCGACGGCGTGCCGGTGCGGCGGGTTGGCCCGCGGCGCGACAAGGGCAGCATCCCCGAGGACATCCTGGCGCGGATCTCGGGGAGCCACGACCTCGACGAGCTCGAGCGCTTTTGTCGGCGCGGCGACACGCGCCTCGTTCACGAGGCCTGCTTGCGCCTGGTGATGCTCGGCCGCGAGGGGCAGCTGCGGATCATGCGACTGATGTCGGTGCGCCCCGAACTCCCGGGGCTCTCGGCTTTTGTCGACTCCGTCGCCTTGTGGGACGACGCGGGCTGTGTGGCGGCGGTGCGGGTGCTGGCCACCGATCCTCGGCATGCGCCTTACTTTCGCTTTCGTTTGTGCATGGCCCTGGCCGAGCGCGGGGAGTCGGGCTTGGTCGAACACGCGCTGGGGGTCTTGGGAGAGCCGGTCGAGCCGAGCCACTGGGGCTGGTTCACCCGCAAGCTTCGTGCGCGACTCGAGCGCGCCGTCGACGATGAGCGGCGCTTGGCGCTGGCGCTGATCGACTCGCCGCATCCACACGCCTATCGCCGGGCCGTGAACTGGGTGCTCGAGCAGGCGGCGGCGCTCGACGACGAAGGCGGCGAGGCGCGCGAGGCCCTGCACCGTGCGTTGTGGCGCTTTTTGGAGACGGGCACGGAGCGCCCACACGACCTGCGCGGCAAAGTGGCGCACTACCTGGTCGGCGCCGGGGAGCGCGGGGCCTTGGCGCTCTTGGTGCTCGAGAGCGCGACGCGTGAGGACGGGCCCGGCATTCACCATTGGATCGGGGGCTGGAAGCGCGAGCATGGGGGCGCGATCGGGCAAGCGCTGATCGACGCGGCATTGATCGGCGGCGCCGACGTGCTGGGGGAGACGCAGGCGCACTCGATGGCCTCGGCGTGTAGCCCCACGCCGGAGCAGATGACCCGCTGGCGCAAGGCCTTGCTCGACGATGGCGTGGACGGGCAGCTACGCAAGGTGTTGGTGCGTGGCTTCGAGAAGCCCGGCGCTCGCGACCGCAAACTGCTGCGGGTGGCCGAGGTCTTCGCTTGGGGGATCCGGCGCGGCCGCGAGCTCACCGGCAAGATGTTCAAGGTCCACATGACCGACAAGCGGGCGGACTTTGGCTACACCTTCTTGGACTCGCGCCGAATCTACGTGAGCGCTTTGCCGATCCTGCGCGGGGACCGACACGGCCGCGACATCGTCGAGGGCCTGCTCTTGCACGAGATCGGGCACCACATGTTCCACGCGGGCAAGGACAACGACAAGGTCTGGCGCCGCGCCCAACGCGAGGGCCTGCATCAGGTGTTGAACTTGGTCGCCGACGAGCATCTCGAGCGCAACATTCGGGCCATCGACCCCGACTACGGCGACCGCCTCAAGCGCCTGTGCGCCTACGCCTTCGCGCACTCGGAGCGCGAGCTGCAAGTCGAGTCCGCCTTGCAGATGCTCTTGGGCGCCGCGTTTTCCGTGCTCTCGGCCGAGAAGCTCGGTGTGGCCTACGACCCGAGCTGCGTACAGGTGGAGCGCGGCACCTTGTTGCGCGAGCTCGACCGCCGCGGCCACGGCTTTGCCCGCTTCGTTCGCTCGCTGCGCCTCGGCCTGGGGCTGCGCCACGACGATCCGCAGCTCGCGGCCGCCCTCGACTTGTTTCGTGGGGGCTTTCGTCACCTCGACATGGAGGGCCTGTACGAGGTGGTGCTCGCGCTGGCCGAGATCTACGGCGGCACGCAGGCGCTCTCGCAGGTCTTTGGCGGGCACGAGGACCTCGAGTGGGAGGGGCGCGACGCCGAGGCCCACGGGGAGGGCATCGACGACGAGGCGGTGCAGCGCGAGGTGGAGCGCATCTTGGATCCGCGCCGTCACGATGGGCCCCCGCGCAAGGGGGCCGGTGGCCGCTTGGCCATCAACGTGGCCGAGGACGCCCACTTCGAGCTCATCGAAACGGTGGAAAAGGTGCCGCCCGATCGCGCCCGGCATCGAGAGTTGGCCATGGAGCTGCGGCGCTTCTCGGGCCGGCTGCGCAGCTACATGGAGCGCCTCGGCTTGTCGCATCGCATCGTTCGCGGACGTCTGCGCGGGCGGGCTTTCGACAAGTCGCGGGCCCAAGCGGTGGTGATCCGACGCGACCCCCGCATGCTGATGGCGCGCGAGACCCAGGTCGACACCGACTTGTTCGTCGGCGTCGTGGTCGACTGCTCGGGCTCGATGTCGGTCGGCGGGTCGATGGAAAAGGCGCACCGCTTTGGCGTGCTGATCGCCGAGGCGGTCGCCCAGCTCGACGGGGTCGATGCGCGCTTTTTCGGCTTCACCGATCGCATCATCTTCGACGCCGGGGACGCAAAACACTGCGCCGTCACCAGCTTGCGGGCCACCGGTGGCAACAACGACGCGGCGGGGCTCTACCACGCGGCCAAGGTCGCGGCCGCTTCGCGGCGCAAGGCGAAGCTGCTCGTCATGATCAGCGACGGCCTCCCGACGGAGTGTTCGGTGCAGGCGCTGCGCGGCCTCGTGCGGCAGCTGGGCCGCAAGGGCATGGTCTGCGCGCAAGTCGCCGTGCGCCCTCTGGCCGAAGAGTGTTTTCCCCACTACGTCGTGCTCGACGACGAGGACATGCAGGTCTCGGTGCGCAAGTTCGGCGAGATCATCACCCGATTGGTGGGACGCGCCCTGGGCCGCTGAGGCCCCAGGCGAAAGCAGGAGGAAGAGACGATGAGCGGACAACGATGGAAAAGCGATGAGCTGAGCGTGGGGCAGACCCTCGAGGCGACCTTTTGGAAGAACCCCAACGAGGACTCCAAGTTCCCCCTGCGCGCGACGCACCTCGAAGGTCGCCGCGCCCCCAAGGTCGTCCTCAGTGGGGACACGAAGATCCTGCCCGGCGTGCCGTGTTTGATCCGGATCACCGCGATCCACAAGCCGGAGCGCACGGACCACGGCCATATCGAAGCCGAGTACGTGGGGCCTGCGCCCTTCAAGATCGAGGGCGTCTACCTCGACCCCCTCGTGAGCAAAAAACTGCAAGTCGCGCTCGAAAGCGGGCTCAACATCTTGCTCGATGGGCCCCAAGGGTGCGGCAAGACGGTGCTGGCGCGCTCGATCGCCAGCAGCTTGGGCATGGAGTTCGTGTTCTTCAACTGCGGCGCCGTGGTCGAGGCGACGGACTTCTTTGCCACCATCCAGGTGCGCGCGAGCTCGAGTGGCGCCCCGGTGACGGACTTCGTCAAGACCGACATCTTGTTGGCCCTCGAGCAGGCGGCCCAAAACCCCGAGCAGCGCTACCTCGTCTTTCTCGACGAGCTCAACCGCTGCCAGGAGAGCGCTCGCAATGCGCTGATGCCCGCCCTCGACAGCACCCGCAAGGTCTTTCACCCGATCGAGAACCGCTTCATCGAGATCCCCGACAACGTGCTGTTCATCGCCGCCGTCAACCGCGGCCGGGCCTTCTCGGCCACCTTCGGGATTGACGCGGCGCAGCTCGACCGCTTCGTCCCCGTGCAGATGACCTACCTGCCGCCCGAAGAAGAGGTGAAGCTGCTCGTGCATCGCCATCCCGCGGTCAGCCGCGCGACCATCGAGCACCTCGTCGCCGTGGCCGACAAGGTCCGCAGCTCACCCGACCTCGAGGCGACCTTGTCCGTGCGCGCGACCGAGGAGGCCTGCATCTTCTTGGCCCACCCCTTGTTCGAAGGTGACCCCAAACAACAGATCCCCGAGGTGCTCAAGACCAGCTTTTGTGGCCGCTTTTCGGGCCGCTGGGACGACGTGGGGACCGACGCCGGGGCCGTGTGGACGGTGGTCACGACGACCCTGCGTGAGCGCGGCATCAAGGTGCGCGCCGAGGACTAGTCGCCGCCGGTGAGCGAAGGGGGCAGCACGCGCGGCCACTCGCCCGACCCCTCGCAGGGCTCCAGCTCGGCGGGGGTGGGGGTGCGCGTCCTGTTGGGGCCGACCAACACGGGCAAGACCCACCGTGCCGTCGAGCGCATGCTCGAGCACGAGAGTGGGATGATCGGCTTGCCGCTGCGTTTGCTCGCGCGCGAGGTCTACGAGCGCGTGTGTGCACAGTGTGACCCCGACGAGGTCGCGCTGATCACCGGTGAAGAAAAGAGGGTCCCGCGCGGACGCAAGGCGGTGCGCTGGTGGATCTGCACGGTCGAGGCCATGCCCTTGTCTCGAGAGGTCGATTTTTTGGCCGTGGACGAGATCCAGATGATCGGGCATCGGCAGCGCGGCCACATCTTTTGCGCGCGCCTGCTGCACGCGCGCGGGCGCCTCGAGACCTGGTTCATGGGGGCCGAGACCGTGCGTGATCTGGTGCGCGAGCTGGTCCCGACCGCGCACTTCGACCGACTGACACGTCTGTCCCAGCTGCGCCACGCGCCGCCGATCTCCTTGGGGGCGCTGCGACCCCGCACGGCCTTGGTCGCCTTTTCGGCCGCCGAGGTTTACGAGCTGGCCGAGAAGCTCAGGGCGCGACGTGGCGGCGCAGCCGTCGTGCTCGGCGCCTTGTCGCCGCGGGCGCGCAATGCCCAGGTCGCCATGTACCAAGCGGGGGAGGTCGACTTCATGGTGGCGACCGACGCGATCGGGATGGGGTTGAACATGGACGTCGACCACGTGGTCTTCGCCGGGCTCAAGAAGTTCGACGGCGAACAGCCGCGCGAGCTCTACCCGCAAGAGGTCGCCCAGATCGCGGGTCGGGCGGGACGCTGGCAGCGCGACGGCAGCTTCGCCGTGCTCTCGCCGCTCTCGGATTTCGAGCCGCGCTTGGTCGACGCGCTGGAAAACCACCGCTTCGCGCCGCTGCGCCGCGCCTACTGGCGCAACATCGACTTGGACTTCGACTCCATCGAGGCTCTGCTCGACTCACTCAAGCGACGGCCACCGGCGGGACGGCCACTACGCCAGGCGCCCCGCGCCGATGACTACGAGGCCCTGGAGCAGCTCGCAGCCGTTCCGGCCGTGCGCGAGCACGCCAAGGGTCGCAAGCGTGTCGAGCTATTGTGGGAGGTCTGTCAGGTGCCCGACTTTCGCAAGCTCTTGTTGGGGCAGCACGCCGAGATGCTCACGCGCATCTACCTCGACTTGACCGGTCCGGCCGAGCGCATCGACACGCAGTGGATGAGGTCTCAGATCGACCGCATCGACGATACCGATGCGGGCATCGACTTGTTGATGACGCGCATGGCCTTCATTCGAACCTGGACCTACGTGGCCGGGCAAGGCAGCTGGGTCCGAGACGCGAGCCAGTGGCGCGCGCGTACCCAAGCCGTCGAGGACCGGCTCAGCGATGCCCTGCACGACGCCTTGGTCGCCCGTTTCGTCCAGTCGGGGGCCGGCGCGGGCTACGGCGCCCGACCGGACGAAAGGAGCGAGCCTCTCTGGCGGCCGCGTCCGCAAACGCGGGTCGCGCCCGTCGCCCCCGAGGCCGACAGCCCCTTTGCCGGGCTGGTCGACTTGCGCGACAAGCTCGAGGCCGAGGACGCGCCGCCACCCGAAGCGGAGCGCCTCGCCGGGGCCCCGGATGATGAGTTCACCTTGCGTCCCACCGGGCGCGTCGAGTGGGGGGGGCACACGCTGGCGCAGCTGACCGCCTCGCGCCGTTTGGATCGGCCGAACCTGCGCTTGGCCGATCCGCCTTGGGGGGGAAGTTGGAGTGCCCGGGAGCGAGAGCTGGTGCACGCCCGGCTCGGCGCTTGGATCGAGGCACGCGTCGCCGTCTTGATGGCGCCCGTAGACGCGGTCGAGTTCGAAGCCGAGAGCCGCGAGGCCGCCGCGTGGTCGGGGCTGGCCCATGCATTGCGGGAGGGCCTCGGCTGCGCCTACCTCTTGCACCGAGGCTTGCGCGGCCTGCCCTGGTCGCCGGCCTTGCGCCGCCGGGCTCGCGCGGGCGGCATCGAGATCGGCAAGCGCTGGGCCTTTGTGCGTGCCAACCTCCATGGCCACGCGCTCACGACACGGGCCGCGCTCCTCAGCGCGGCGTCGGAGCTCGAGTTCGAGGGCGTTCTGGGCGCGCGGACCCTCGGCGTGGACGAGGACGCCAGCTTCGCGCCGGGTGTGCTCGAGGCGCTGGGCTACGCGCGGGTGAGTGAGGGACGTATCGCGCGCATCGACTGCGTGGAGCGGGCCCTTCGCCAGATCGACGGAGGCGCCCGCGCGAAGGAACCGGCCTCGCAGGTGAGCGCCCGCGTCCTCGAGGGCCTCGGACTCGGGGTCGAAGGGGAGGCGCGCGACGGGAATCGAGGGATCTCGAGCATGTTGGTCGCGTGGTCGGGCTGGAGCTCGCACGCGGACGGAAGCTGGTCACAAAGGCGAGCGGAGCGCGGTGGGCGACGCGCACGGGGCAGACGCCGCAGATCCGGACGCGGGTCCACATGAGGGCGCCGCGCCTCTATAATCCAGGGGTGCGCCGCTGTGCTCCCTGGCTCTCGCTCGCCTTGCTCATGACCGCGGGCTGTCGCGACTCCTTTCGAATGATCGGCGACGACGAAGACACCAGCAGCGAAGCTGGCGAGGCTGGCGAAGCGGGGGAGGCCGGTGAAGCGAGTACGAGTACGAGCGGGGATGGCGATGGGGACGGCGACGGCGACGGCGACGGCGATGGCGACGGCGATGGGGACGGAGATGGTGACGGCGACGGTGACGGTGACGGCGACGGCGACTGCGATCCCGGCGAGGAGCCGCCGAACGATGGAGTGTTCGTCAGTCCGGCCGGCAACGACACTTTTGCGGGGACCTTGCCGGTCTCCCCGGTGGAGACCTTGGCACGGGCCCTCGAGGTCGCCGCGGACACGGGCCGCGCGACCATCTACCTCGACGCGGGCACCTACTTGGAGAACGTCGAGGTGCTTCCGCTGCACAGCGGGATGACCTTGCAAGGCGGCTGGTTGCGAAGCGGCGCACGCTACCTCAAGAACTGCGGCCCCTTGCCGGAGAACGACACGATCATTCAAGGGGAGGACAACGCCCAGCCGACCCTCCGCGTCGCGCCGGGGACCGCCTCCTTCGCGCTCGAGACCCTTACGGTGCAGACCCTGCCGCAGGCGGGCTCGACCCCCGGAAACCAAAACGGCGTCAGCCACATCGCCGTGCTCCTGGCCGGCAATGGAATCTCCTTTTCGGCCACCCGTTCGGTGTTGGTGGCCGGAGACGCGGGCGACGGGGGGAACGTGCCGACGGCCGATCCGGGCAGCACCTTGAACTGCGCCGCCGGAAAGACCTGCAGCGACGGCATGATGGGCGGCAGTGGCGGCGGCGGCGATCCGGGCAACGGGGTCTTTAGCGGGACGGGCTACACACCCGGGCGCGGTACCAACGGACAAGATGGGTCCGACGGCCACCACGGCACCCCTGGCGGCGAGGCGCCTCCGCTCACGGACACCTGCCACCAGTGGTGTGAGCTGCAAACTGGAAACTGCATTCAGGTCTACCAGACCGAGACCGGCAACGACGGGAGCTGCGGTTGCGGCGGCAGCGGAGGCGAAGGCGGCTCCGGGGGAACGGGCGGCGGGGCATCGGCGGCCATCGTCGTGGTCGGTGGGAGCACGACGGCCGACTTGATCGACACCCGGTTGGTCGCCGGTGATGGCGGCGCGGGGCAAGCCGGAGCGACGGGGGGAAGCGGCGGCGCGGGCAGCGACGGCGAAGCTGGTACCCCTGCGAGCTGCGTGACCCAACAGCAGTGCATCTGGGATGCCGTAGAGATGATGTGCAACCCGATGGGCAACGGCACCGCCCAGCTTCCGCCAGGCAACGCGGGCGGCGACGGTGGCAATGGTGGCCCAGGCGGCAACGGTGGCGGCGGCGCGGGTGGCCCGAGCTACGGCTGGGTGACCGTCGACGGGGCGATGATCGACATTCAAGGTGGCAACATCACCCATGGGACCGGCGGCACGGGCGGAGGCGCGGCACCGGCCGGTCTCGCCGCGGAGGGCTACGCACAGCCCTAGCCTGTGAACTCGCGTGCGTCGCGCCCCGCGAGCCTCGGCGTTCGCCTTCGAGATGCAAAGCGGACGCCGCTGTCTGCGTTCGTACGCGAGACGAAGCGGCCTGCAAGCTCGGCCGAAGTTCGTCACGCCCGGTGAGGCTTCCCGCATTCGAACGCAGCCGTTCGTTCGCGGCACGTCCCAGCTTCGACACGCGAGGGCGGCGTAGGCGAGGCCTCGAGTGCTGCCTAGCGTAAGGGCATGCGCACGCACGCCGACTGGCTCCCCTTGTTGTTGACCGCCACCTTGCTTCCCGCCTGCTCGAGCACCGGCGGCGATGAGGAGAGCACGGGCGAGGCCGCCGGCTCCGAAGCCGAGAGCGAAGAGGCGAGCAGTCTCGGCAGTCGCACCGGCGGCGAGGAAGAAGGCGAGAGCTCCGAGAGCGAGTCACCGACGACCACGGGCATCAGCACCGGGATCACCAGCGGCGACGACGGATGTTCGCCGGGCGAAGTCGACTGCGCCTGCGCGGCCGGTAGCTGCGACGCCGGCCTCGAGTGCATCGCCGATCTCTGCGTCGACTGCGAAGTCGGCGATGTCGGCTGCAGCTGCGAGGGCCCCGGCGACTGCGACGGGCAGCTGCCTTGCATCGACGGCATCTGTACGAGCTTCGCGGGCGCGCCCTATCCCTACGGCCGCTGCACGGACGACATGTGCGGTTGGCCCGCCGACTTTTGCTGGGGCGACGAACTCAGCGGTCGCGTCTGCGCGCCGCAGTGCGAAGAGGACCTCGACTGCCCCGTCGCCCTCGGCAATCCCTTCGCCCCGATCTGCGAGGACAACGGCAGCGGCGAGATGGGCTGCGCGCTTCCCTGTGACTGGACCGGGCAGGGGGCCTGCCCGGTGGCGATGACCTGCGACGGCGAGCGCTGCGTGTTTGCGCCCGGTGATGGCGATGGAGACGGCGACGGCGATGGAGATGGAGACGGCGATGGAGACGGCGATGGAGACGGCGATGGAGATGGAGATGGAGATGGAGATGGAGATGGAGATGGAGATGGAGATGGCGATGGCGATGGCGACGGGGACGG
>JAUIJR010000705.1 GCA_030431075.1 Polyangia bacterium
CGCGGCCGCGCCCACGCCGATGGCCGCGAGCCACAAAGGCGAGCCGACGACCACCGGCAAGATCAGGCCCTTGCGGATCCGGCTGCGGCGCAGGCCTTGAAAGTGCAAGACGATCCGCACGTCGACGCGATCGGGGACGGCCGCCTCGCGGATGGTCACGTCGAGGGCCTCGACCTCACCGAGTTGGTAGCGCTTGTCGAAGTCGAAGGCCCTTCGCACGTCGTCGAAGAAGCTGTCGCTGCGCTCCCAGATCACACGCTCGCCCAAGTTGCGGACGACGCGAAAGAGCTGATCGCTGAGCACCTTGCCGATGAGGCGTCGCACCTCGCGGGCGGGGCCCGGCACGTTGCGCGCGCTGATGACCTCGGTCCCGCCGAACCAGCGGTCGACGAGTCCGGGCGGGCGCTCGGGTTTCATGAGCGCCTCTCGGTCGACCTGCACCAAGGCGCCGCGCACCGCCTCTTCGCCCACGCCGATCTCGCCGGCGATCCGCACCGCATCTTCGACGCTGAACTCACTGCCCGCGTCGCCCTCGCGCTGTTGCAGCTCGACCGCGCGGCGCAAGACCTCTTCGAGCGCGGCCGCGTCGAGACGCCGGGCCAAGGCTTGCTCCTCGCTCACGCGCGCAAGATAGCACCGCGTGGTCGCCTCGGGCCCCAAGCCCGACACTGGAGCCCGCAGCTACTGGGGCCGCAGCTCGGCCGGTGGCCCCGCCTGTTGCAGGCGATGCAGCCGACACGCCTCGATCCGCGGGCGCCAGATCGGATCTTGGACGACGAAGCGCCGCGCGTCCTCGTCCTCGGCCGCCGGACCCGGTGTGGGCTCGGGGGCCCCATCGCCCCGCATGGACCTCAAAAGCTCGCGCAGATAGACCAGCTGCGGCCAACGCTCCCAACGTGGGGCCTCGCCGACCGCCGTCGCGTGGCGCACCGCGTCGTCGAGCAAGGTCGTGGCCGTCCACGCCGCGTCCAAGCTGCGATCCACCACCTCTTTGGATTGCGCCCCCCCGTCACGTGCCGCCCCGAGGGCCACGCGCGCGTGGCCGATCGCCACTTCCAAAAACTGATCCCACTGCGCGTGCACGACGCCCTCGGCCCCAGCCCCGCCGCGCTTGTCCGCCGTACGCGTCGCCTCGGCCACCGCCCGCATGTCGGCCGCGCCCTCGCCGGCCGGCGCCCAGGCCCAGGCGCAAGGCGCTCCGTCTTCGATCCCCCAGGCTGCAGGCAAGGTGGCCTCGCTTCCGCCCTCGGCCACCGCCGAACGGCCGCGTATCGCATCGAGCTCTTTGTCGACTTCGTCTTGCGCCCCCGGCTCGGCGCAGGCCGGCCAAGTCGCGGCCGCGGTCACGGCCAAAACGAGCAAGAGGACACGGCTGCGCATGGCCCCGAGTCTAGCGCAAGCGGGTCGGGGAGCCGCCACAAAGACGGCGACCCAAAGCCTCACGTTCTTAAAGTGTTGCATGTACACTAAGCATGGTGTAAATCCAACACCATGAGCCCCCGCTCCAAAGAAGGCGAGTTTCGCTACGCCTACGCCCGGCCCGCCTTGACGGTGGACGTCGTGGTCTTTGGGATCGACGGCGGAGAGCTGCGTGCGCTGCTGATCCGTCGCGGGCTGCCCCCCTTCGAGGACCACTGGGCCTTGCCCGGCGGCTTCGTCCACGTGGACGAAGAGCTCGAGGCCGCGGCGCGCCGCGAGCTGCTCGAAGAGACGGGCGTGGAGCGCCTCTACCTCGAGCAGTTCCACACCTACGGTGGAGTCGAGCGCGACCCGCGAGAGCGGGTGGTGACCGTGGCCTACTACGCGCTGGTCAAGATGAGCGACCACCGCGTGCGCGCAGCCACGGACGCCCGCGACGCGGGCTGGTTCGCGGTGGC
>JAUIJR010000186.1 GCA_030431075.1 Polyangia bacterium
CCCTCGACGACATGCCCCGCGTGCGTCTGGACGAACGCGACGCTGCGGATCTGGGCCTCGGGATCGAGGTGATCGGCGACGAGCTGGAAGTCGGAGAGCGAAGCTCCGGGAGCCAAGCTGGCGATCAGCTGCGCGAGACGAGCTTGCGCGTCGGCGCGAGCAACCCCCGCACGGGCCACGGCACCGGGGACATCGAGCCCTTCGAGCAAGATCCGGCTCGGGCGCGCGTCGGCGGCGTCGAAGTGCACCCGCACGGGACCGAGCGCTCGGCGCAAGACCTCCACGCGGGCACGGTCGCGGCTTTGCGCGGGCCGAAAGTCGTGGCTCAACGCGCGCGCCGGCGCCGGCCCGCTGCGGGCACGGGGACGGATCGCGTCGGCCCGCCCGGGCCAGCTGCTCGCGATCAACAGAGCCGCCGTCGCCGAAACGCGGACCACGATTCGCCGACCTCGGCTCCGCAGCATGCGTGGGCAGGCTATCACGCAAACCGGCCCTCGGTCCGGCGCCTACACCGCCTCGAGCACCCCGCGGGCGCCGACGCGTGCCATCATCTCCAGCGTGGGCGCCGTGCTCATCTTGCTGCGCGTCGCCATCTTCGGCGGCGTGATCTTCGGCGTCTTCTTTGGACTGGCCTACGCGGCCCGCAACGCGAAGCAAAAGCGCCTCGAGGCCGAGATTCGGGCCGAGCTGCGCGAGGGCCTGGCGCAGGGCTTGTACCGCGTCGAAGAAGCCGACGCCCTGAGTCGGGCGATCGCCAATAAATGCGCCGAGGCGGGCATCGAGGTGCCTCCATTGGAGTTGGCGTCGCGCCCCGCCACGGGCGACGCTCCACCCGCCGAGACCTGAACCCCGCAGAGAGCCAAACCCATGTCGGTCATCGATACTCTCAGACAACGACTGCCGGAGCTGCCGGACGCCACGGGCTGGATCGCCCCCGCGCTCGCCGGCCTGAGCTTGTTGGGCATCTCCTTGATGTCCTTCACCACCATCGACCCGGGTGAGGTCGCGGTGCGCATCAACAACGTGACCGGCAACCAAGAGTCGATCACCCAGCCCGGCTTGGCGCTGCGCGTGCCCATCTTGCACAGCATCCACGTCATCTCGGCCGCGCCGCAGACCTTCACCATGCGCGGGGACGAAAACGGAGACGCCCTCACCGTCAACCGCCTCACCGTGCGTGCGAGCGATGGCTCGAACTTTCACTTCGACGAGTTCAGCTTGGTCTTTCAAGCCAAGGGCGACGAAGCGGTCTTGGCCGTGGCCGACAGCGGCATCGGCGACGGCTACCTGCAGTGGATGCGCCCCTACGCGCGCGCCATCTTGCGCGACGAGTTCGGCCGCTTGTCGACGATCGCGGTGTCGGATCCGAGTCGCTATGGCGAAGCCGGCGAATCCTCGCGCCAGCGCCTCAACGAGCTGCTCGGCAAGCACGGCGTGTTCGTGACGCAGGTGGTCACGCCGCGACCCAAGTTCAACGACGCCTACGAGGCCGCGATCGAGCAGCGCAACGCCCTGGGCAACGAGCTCGAGGTCATCCGCTCGAACCTCGAGATGGCCGAGACCGAGCGCGCCCGCACGCTCAGCGAGGTCGACCAGCAACAAAACAAGATCATCCAAGAGCGGCGCGCCGAGCTGGAGACGGCGCTCTCGCAGGCCACCGCGCGCCAGGCCCAGGTCAAGCGCCAGACCGACACCTACCGCATCGAAAAAGTCGCGCAGGGCCAAGCCAACTTGTCGGCCGCCCAAGCGCGCGCCACCGAGCTGGCCGGTGCCCTCGACGCCAAGTTCCGCGCCAAGAAGGCCGAGATCGACGCCTTTCGCACCCAGCCGGTCGAACGCGTGATGGAGCGCTTGGGCGAAGCCCTCGCCGACGTCACCGTCTCCATTCAACCCTTCGCCTCGGACGCCACGCCGACGCGGATCCGCTTGGAGCAGTAGCCGGAGGCCCCATGTCCGAAGCCAAGAAGAATCCCATTCAACGCGCGGCGACGACCTGGCTGCTCGCCCTGGGCGCCATCTTGCTCACGCGCGGCTGCCTGCTCACCAACGTGCAAGCCGGCCACATCGGCGTACGCCAGAACTCCTTCTCCGGCATCCACCAAGAAGACCTCACCCCGGGTCTTCACTGGGAGCTGCTGGGCGTCCACGAGATCTACGAGCTGCCCTCGCACTACCTGTTTTTGAACTACGGCGACGAGACCGCCTTGAGCGTGCGCACCAAGGACAACAACACGGTCACCGTCGACGTCTCGGTCCCCTACCGCATCAAGCCGGGCGAGGCCTGGCGCATCGCCGAGGCCGGCAACCACATCGCCGACGGCGCGGGTGGCTACCGCTTCGAGCGCTTCGCCAAGCAGTCGGCCGACGACGTCCTGCGCGCGCACCTGGCCGAGCTCAGCTCGGAGGACTTCTACGTCACCGAAGAGCGCTTGGCCGTGGCCAAGACTTCCTTGGCCGCGCTCAACGAGAAGCTCGCGCCCTACCACCTCGAGGCCAACGACGTGCTCTTGCGTGCCATCTACTTTCGCCCCGAGTTCGAGCAGCAGCTCGCGCGCATCCAGCTCAACGAGCAAAGCAAGCTGCTCGACGGCGCCAAGCAAAAAGTCGCCAACGCCCAGCAGTCCCTCGACAACTACACCCAAGGCACCGTGGCGCTCGCCGCCTCCAAAGAACAAGAGTACGCACGCGACCTCGCCGATCTCGAGCGCGCCTACCAAGTCGGTAGCATTCAGCTCGAGGGCAACTTGACCCCCGGCGCCGCGCGAGCGCAGATGATCGCGATGGACGAGGCCACGCGGGCGGCCCTGGTCAAACAAGCGGCCGAAGACCTCGGCAAGGATCCCGCCGACATCACCGACGCCCACCTGCTCGGCATTCAGAACATCGAAGCCGAGACCGTGGAGTACGAAAAGCGCGTGCGGGCCGAGGCCGACGGCGTCTCCGCGCGCTTGAGCGCCGCCGCCGACGCCGAGATCGCCGAGGTCCAAGGTGCCTACGAAGCGCGCCTCAACGCCTTGCTCGACAGCCCGGCCGGTCGCGCCTACGTGGCCTACAACGCCGCGCGCAACGTGCACTTCGCCAAAGAGCTGACCTTCCAGTCCAGCGACGGCATCCCTTCGATCTACCGCCTGCGCGACTTCGCCGAGAAGTTCATGGGCAAGTGATCCCGAGCGCCGAGCTCGGCTACCCTTCGCGGGTGCGCGCCTTCTCGCTCGTCGCCAGCTTGGGCCTGCTGGCCGCCGGCTGCCCCGCCGCGCCGGGCGAGTCGGCCGCCCGCGCGACGCCCGTCGAGACAGCGGTCGAGACCCCGCCCTCGACCACCTCACCGGAGACGGACGCGGCCTCCAAGTCCCCGGGGACCGAGCCGGCCCCGACCCGCGCCCGCGTGAACCGAGTGGGCCCCCTGCGCTTGCCCGAAGCTTTCCCCCCGTCTTCGGAGCTCCTCGCCCACTTCGCCTTCGCGGATCTGCGGACCCTTCGCCAAGGCCTCGCCGCCGACCCACAGCTCGCGCGCCTCGGCGAAGCGGCGTGGTCGAAGCTGGCCGCGCGCCTCGATCCCGAGCTCGCCCGACTGATCGAGCGTCTGCACCCGAGCACACCGGCCGGCTGCCTGCTTTTGCGTGCCGAGACCGACGCCCCCTCGCCTTTGCCGGTCGTCTGCCTCTTTCGCGTCGCCGACGAGAGCGCCAAGGCCAAGGTCTGGGGCGAGTACACGCGCAGCGATCTGGCCAAGCCGACCGATGTCACCCTCGGCGGCGAGCGCTGGCAGCTGGCCTTGGCCACCTCGCCACCTTCGCGCGAGGTCAAAGAGATCTGGTTCACGCTCAGCCGCGGTCCGGTGCCCAACTCGGCCACGCGTAAGCAACTCTACGCGCGGGTCGTCGATCGCCCCGGCCCCCTCGGTGCTCGCTTCGAGCTCGTCGCGTCGGGGCCCGAGGGCCTGCGAAGCACGCTCTCGGCGCTCGGCGGCCTCGAGCTCCCGGCCGCGGTCTGGGACGCGCTCGCAGGTGAGCTGCAAGAGACGCAAATGCACCTGGGCCTCGAGGCGACCCGCCCCGTCTTGGACCTCGCCTTTCGCTTCACCCCCGGCGCGCAGATCGACGCGAGCTACCGCGCCTCCGCCCTGCACAGCGTCGATCCCGAGGCCCTGCGCGGCGTCCCCCCGCGCAGCGCGGCCTTCGTGACGGGGGCCGTCGAGCTCGCGCGTTGGGGAGGCCACTGGCTCGGCGACCCGCTGGTGGGCGCGGCCCTCGAGGGCTGGGCCACGCAGGCCCAGCTCGAGCGCGCCAGTTTGCACGCACGTCTCGAAGCCCTGCTCGCGCTCGCCAGCGAAGGCTACGCGCCGGGCAGCACTTGGTCCTTGGACCGCCGCGCCGACGGGGAACTCAGCGTCAGCTGGGTGCGTCGTCTCGAAGGCGCGTCGACCAAGGCGAAGTGGCGCGCCTTCGCCGAGTCGCTCGCGCCCGCGGACTATCTGGGACGCTTTGGCCAGGACCTCGACGCGAAGTTCACGGCGGCGGCCGACGCCGGTGCCGGCGTCGAGGTCGATCGCCTCGAGCTGCGGGTGCGCGAGGATCGACGCGAGGCCTGGCGTCGCGGCGCGCCTTGGCAGCGCGCTTGGGCCGAGGCCGGCGTGCTTCGCATCGAGCGCTTCGAGGTGGGCCGCGAGGTGGTCGTGGGATTCGACACCCGCCCGCGCACCGACACCAACGAGCGCTGGGTCGCGTGGCTGCAAAAGCCGGTCGCGCAGCGAAGCTCGGTGCACATGGGGAGCTTCGCGCGAGCGCCGGCCGGCTTGCCCTGGATCGGCGGCGTCGACACGACGCAGCTGCGCCGCGGACTCGAAGGCCAGCTCGGCGAAGGGGCGCTCGTCTTGCACGGCGGCCTCGACGATCTTCGGATCACCATGGGTCGCGTCGCCCCCTCGGACTTGCTCGTCCGCCTCGAGGGCTCCGATGCCTGGGTCGATGCCTTCGGCCCGGAGCTCGCAGGTGACCCGCCTCGCGTCCCCACCCGGCGTCCGACCCAAGCGCAGCCCTGAGCGCGCGGCCGCCGGCGTGATCTCCCGGAGATCACCGAGCCCCCCGATCCCAGCTTCGCGCCGCAGCCAAGGCGGCTATGGTGGCCCTCCCGATGCTCGAAGTCGTCCGCAGCAACCGTCTCGAACGCCTGGTCGAACGCCTCGCCCAGCGCCTCGACGCGGAGCCCCTCGCGGACCCGATGCGCGTCGAGACCATCGCGGTGCCCAGCCGCGGCATGGAGCGTTGGCTGGCCCAACGCCTCTCGCAACGCCTCGGCGCAAGCGATGCGCGCGGGGGCATCTGCGCCCACGTCGAGTTCCCCTTCCCGGCGAAGATCGTGCGCCAGCTGCTCGACGCGGTCGAAGGCGAAGGCAGCCCCGCCCATCTCGGCGCGGGTCTCGACGCGGGTCTCGACGCGGGGCCCAGCGAAGGCGAGTCCAAGTGGGAGCCCGACGCGATGACCTGGGCGGTGCTGGCCGGCTTGGCCGAGCTGATCGAGCAACGCGAGTTCGCGCCTTTGGCCCGCTACCTCGGCGGTGGCGCCGAGAGCTTGCGCGCCGCCGTGAACCCGCGCGCCTACGCCATCGCCCGGGCCATCGCGGCCAGCTTCGACCGCTACGCCCTGCATCGCCCCTACCTGGTACGGGCCTTGGTGGACCCCAAGGCCCGGCCCGCCCTGGCCGACTTTGGCGCCCGCGAAGACGACATGTGGCAAGGGCCCTTGTGGCGCAGCTTGGCCGCGCGCCTCGGCGGCAAGAGCTTCGCTTCGCGCCTCTTCGACGCCCGCAAGCGCCTGCACGCCGCGAAGATCTCGCCCGAGCTGCTCCCCGCGCGCGTGAGCATCTTTGGCCTGGCCGCCTTGCCCGCCGCGCAGCTCGAGGCCCTCGACGCGCTCTCGCGTCACGTGCCCGTGAGCTTGTACTTGCTCGCGCCCTCCGAGGCCTACTGGGCCGACATCCGCTCGCGCCGCGAGCAGCTGCGCGCGCTGGGCTCGAAGTCTTCGACCATCGATCCGGCCGACTTGGCCCGCGTCGAGGGCCACCCCTTGTTGGCCAGCTTGGGGACCGTGGCGCGCGACTTTCAGGTCGTGCTCGAGCGCAGCGTCGAGAACTACCAGGACCACGGCGTCTTCGAAGACCCGGTCGAGCTCTTCGAGGACGCCGGCGCCGCTCCGACGATGCTCGCGCAGCTTCAGTCGGACATCTTGCAGCTGCGCAACCGCGGCGCCGCCGTGGTCGACGCGCGCGGCCTCGATCTGCACGCGCCCCCCGCCACGGTCGCGGCCGACGATCACTCGATCGAGATCCATGCCTGCCACGGGGATCTGCGACAAGTTCAAGTCCTGCGCGACCGACTCCTCGCCTTGTTCGAAGAGAACCCCAGCCTCGAAGCGCGCGACGTGCTGGTGATGTCGCCGGACATCGAACGCTTCGCGCCTTTGATCCCCGCCGTCTTCGAGCCCGCCAGCGCGCCCACAGCCGGTAGCTCGCGCCTGGCCCGACTGCCGGTCTTCGTCGCGGATCGAAGCTTGGCCGTGAGCAACCCGGTCGCGGCCGCGATGCTCGACTTGCTCGCTTTGGTGGGCGAACGCGTGAGCGCCCCGGCCTTGCTCGACTTTTTGGCCAACGAGGTGGTGCGCATGCGCTTCGACATCGAGGCCGACGAGATCGAGCAAGTGCGCGGCTGGGTCGAGGCCGCGGGCGCTCGCTGGGGCATCGACGCCGAAGACCGCGCGAGCTTCGATCAGCCCGCGCAGTACGCCTTCACCTGGGCCTTCGCGCTCGACCGCCTCGCCTTGGGCGTGGCCATGGCCGACCCGACCCAGTCCGGTGAGCGCGGCGAGGACGAGACGCCGCCCGACTTCGAAGGCCGGCTGCCCTTCGACGACCTCGAAGGCTCGGCCGTGGATCTTTTCGCCCGCTTCACGGTCTTTTGCGAGCGCCTCTTCGAGGTCTGCCGCAGCCTTCGTACGCCCCGCCAGCTCGACGAGTGGGGCCAGGCCCTCTACGAGGCGGTCGATGGCCTCTTCGCCACCCCCGAGGGCCGCCGCTGGTGGGCCTTGGATCTGCGCCGCGAGCTCGACGAGATGCTGGCCGACGCCGGCGAGTTCGAGATCCCCATCGAGCTGGCCGTCGTCCGCAAGCGTCTCGAAGAGCGGCTCTCGCGTGGACGCGGCGCGGTCGGCCATCACACGGGCGCGATCACCTTTTGCGCGATGGCCCCAATGCGATCGGTCCCCCACCCGGTGGTCTGCTTGCTCGGCATGAGCGACGGCGCCTTCCCTCGCGAGGCGCGGCGCCAAGACTTCGACTTGCTGGCGCGACGCCCCCACCTCGGGGATCCCAACCCGCGCGACGAGGACCGCTTCTTGTTGCTCGAGGCGATCTTGGCCGCGCGGGCGCGCATGATCATCACCTACGAAGGCCGCGACGCGCAGCGCAACGAGGCGCTACCGCCGGCGGTCCCCATCGCCGAGCTCATCGACCAGCTCGAGCGCGCCTTTCGGGTCGAGGGTGAGCACGGCCGCGAGACCTCGGTGCGCGCGCACCTGGTGACCGAGCACGCCTTGGATCTCGACGACCCGCGCTACTACGACGCGCAGCGACAATCCCCCGGCCTCGACCTGCGCCGCTTCGACGCCGCGGGAGCCGAGGTCGCCCGCGCGCGACGTTCCCGAAGTGCGCAAGGCTGGTCAGCACCACGGCGCGCGCCCCTCGAGGGACGCGAGATGCCGAAGGAGCTGGAGCTCGATCGCTTCATCAAAGATCTGAGCGACCCCGCGCGCGCCTACCTGCGCTACGGCCTCGATGTGCGCTTGCCCTACGACGACGAGGGCCTGCAAGCGCGCGAGCCCGTCGAGGTCAAGGGCCTCGATCGCTGGCGCCTGACCCGTGCCCAGCTCGATGCCCAACTCGAAAGCTGGCTCGGCGCTCGCACGGCCAGCGACGACGCGGCGCTCTTGCAAGCGCGCGGCCTGCTGCCGCCCGGACCCCCCGGCCGCGCCGCGCTACGCTCGATCGAGGCGGGGCTGCGCGATTGTCTGGCCCGGCTGAAGATGCCAATCGATTCCGCGGCCGTCCGCGATCGAATACGCAGCGAAGTGCGTCGGGTGGAGATCGATGGTCTCGAGCTCTCGGGCCATGTGTGGATCGACGACGGCACGCGTCAGCTCGTCGTGGACACCAACGAAGACTCCGGCAAGTTGCGCTTGCAGTCCTGGATCGCGCACCTCTTCGCCTGCGCCAGCGCATCCGGGCCCGCTGGCCTCCCCACCCATGTCGGCGCCGACAAGGGCGCCTACGTATGGCCCCCCTGCACGCCGAGCGAGGCCCGGGCGCAGCTCGAGGTCTGGGTCCGGGCCTGGCGAAGCGCTGCGCGCTCCCCCCTCGCCTTCGCCCCCAAGACGGCCTGGAGCTGCGTCGCGGCCGAGGCGAGCGCGGGCGACGAGCGCGTGCCCGAAGCGGCGATCGGCGAGTTCGAGGGCAACAACTACGCCGGCGGTGAGCGCGACAAGCCCGAGTTCGTCTTCGTGTGGGGCAAGGTGCCGACCCTCGAGGCCTTCGTCGACGAGACGGACTTCCTCGCGCAGGCCCGCGCCTTGTTCGAGCCGGCCGCGCGCGCCGCAAGGGAGGCCGAAGAGGCGTGAAGATGCAGCCCTTCGCCCTCGACGGCCCGATCGAGACGGGCATCACATTGCTCGAAGCCAGCGCGGGCACGGGCAAGACCTACTCGATCGCGGCCCTCTGTTTGCGCATGGTGGCCGAGCTGGGGATCTCCGTCTCCGAGCTGCTGGTGGTCACCTTCACCAAGGCGGCGACGGCCGAGCTGCGCGACCGGATCCGTCGTCGCCTGGCCGACGGGCTGCTCGCGCTCGACGCCGCCCTCGCCGGTGAGGCCGCGAGCGAGGACCCGGTCTTGGCCCACCTGGTCGCCGATCCCGAGGCCCTGGGGCTGCGACGCCATCGCCTCGAAGCCGCGCTCGCGGCCTTCGACACCGCGACCATCTCGACCATCCACGGCTTTTGCCAGCGCACCTTGCAAAGCGCGGCCTTCGAGACGGGGAGCGACCTCGACCTCGAGCTGATCGAGAGCGACCAGGAGATCCTGCGCGAGGTCGTCGAGGACTTCTTTCATACCTACCTCGTCGACACCGACGACCAGACCCACGCGCACGCGGTCGCCCTGGCGGGGATGAAGGTCGAAGACGCGATCAAGGTCGCGAAGCGGCTGCTGGACGAGCCGGCCTTGCCCCTCGCCTGCGCCGAAGTCGAAGTCGACGATCTTCACCGGCATCTTCGAGAGATGCTCGCGCAGCTGCGCGAACTGTGGGCACGCGAGGGCGAAGCCCTGCTCGAGTGGCTCGAGCGAGCGCCGATGCGAAAGAACGCCGTGCTCCGTACGGGCTTCGAGCACATCGCCGGAGAGGCGCGCCGTTGGCTGGACCGGCGCACGCAGTCTCCCAGGGACCCGAGTCGCATCGGCGAGCTGTGCACCCGGCTCTCCGCCCAGGGCATCAACTCCGCCACCGTCAAGGCCGCGGGACCCCTGCCCGACCACTTCGAGCTCCCCCGGCACTTGGACCGCATGAACGAAGAGGTCCCGGCCGCGTGGTGGTCGGCCTTCGCGGCCCATCTGCGACGCGAGGTCCCCGCTCGCAAGGCCCGGGCCGGGGTGATGGCCTTCGACGATCTGCTGCAGAACATGGCCGCCGCCTTGGACGACCCGGCGCGCTGCCTCGCCTTGCAACGCACGGTTCGCGCCGAGTATCGGGCCGCCTTGATCGACGAGTTTCAAGACACCGATCGACGGCAGTGGTCGATCTTTTCGCGCTTGTTCGACGCCGAGGACCACTACCTCTTTTTGATCGGCGACCCGAAGCAGTCGATCTACCGCTTTCGCGGCGCGGACATCGACACCTACCTCGACGCGCGCAAGGCCGCCCATCGGAGCTACGCGCTGAACACGAACTTTCGCAGCGATCGCGGAGTCGTCGAGGCGCTCAACGCCTT
>JAUIJR010000187.1 GCA_030431075.1 Polyangia bacterium
CCAGCCGCGGGCGTCGATCGTCAGGCGGCCGGGAGCTCCGCCGCCTTGAACGCGAAAGCCGAAGACTCTGGGCCGGAAGGGGGCGACCGCCGTGAACGTGCCGTCGTCCAGTACGCGGAGGTCCCCCGCAAATTCAACGTCGAGAATACGGACCCATGCGTCATCGGTCTCCATGATGACGATGTCGGGGTTCGGATCTTCGATGATGGGCGCGCACGCTCCGAGTGTCGCAACGAGAGACCCGCCGAACAGGAAACGGGCCGCCAGCCGATCCCATTTCGTCTCGAACTTGCGCATGCGCCACACGGTCCTAGCTCGGGTACATACACATCGATGCCGTGCAAACCATCGCCGGATCGGGGCAGTCGGAGTCCGTGCTGCAGTTCGCAACACAGGTGCCCATCTCACAAACTCCACCGGCGGGACACTCCGATGCATCACCGCACGCTGGTGAACAGATCGTGAAGGGGGGAGGTTCAGCTGGATCGAAGGGGACGACAGCGACACACTCCGCTTCTCCACGCTCGCATTCCATCTGGGCCGCCTCCGTTGGGCAGGGGCTGAAGGCGGCAGGTTCTTCGCTCGGCTCCGAGCCACAACTCGCGGCGAACAGTATGGCTGCACCGATAGCTGAGACTCTTCTGGCGACCACGGTACGATGTTAGCTGACCGGGCGAACTCTCGCCGAGTCAGCCAACATCGGGCCTAGCGACGGGGGTGACGTCGCCCGTTCCACAAGACGCAGGCTTCCGTAGCCCCACTTCGCCATGGAGTCCGGCGGCCGGGTGGCGACGGAAGGGTGGCGAGTTGGTTGAGTATCCGACGACTCTCGGACCTAGTTACGGCGCATTCGCAGCGATGGGGCTGCGGCCTCCCAGCTTACGAACCGCGGGGACGCCCCCCGCGTTACACTGCCCTCGATGCGCCGCTCGGACGTTCACGCCCTCCTTTGCACTCTCATGCCCGCGTTGACCCTCGGGCTCGGCTGCGCGGCGAAAACCGGCGCCGAGGCGAGCGGGGAGGCCGGCGGTGCACAGCCGACGGCGACGGGAGCGACGGGGGCGACCGGCTCGACGGGAGCGACCGGATCGACGGGGGCAACCGGCTCGACGGGGGCAACCGGCTCGACGGGGGCAACCGGATCGACGGGGGCCAAGCTCGACTTGCCGCGGCCGGAGATCGGGCGGCCGGAGTTCGATCGGCGGCCGACCTGTCCGACGATGAGTTGGTGTGTGGCGCCGGATGTGGCGGCCAAGGTGGCGGTCGATGATGCGCGGACGGCCGAGGGCTGTCCGACCGCCGTGACCGGGGAGCGCGGGATCCCGAGCCGCGCGCCGGGTCCCGACGGCAAGAAGCCCGAGGTCGAGAATCTCATGGGCGACCCAGCCTACTCGGACTTGATGTTGCGCTCGCGCGTGGGGGCCGTGCAGATCGACATCGCCACCAGCCAAGCCCGCCGCGAGCAAGGCAGCACCGACGCTTGCTGCTACAGCTGGACCACGCCATGCCCCGGGGGCCGCGCCTTCATGGACGCCGAGCAACAGCCGGTGCTGGCCGTGACGCGCGCGGGCCAAGGATGGAGCGAGGGCAGCTTCACGCTCGAGGCTTCACCCGCCGCCTTGCGCGAAGCCGCCAAGCAGTGGCTGGCCGACGCGGCCATGGAGCACGCCTCGGTCGCGTCCTTCTCCCGCGTGGCCCTCGAGCTGATGGGCCTCGGCGCGCCGGCCGAGCTCCTGGCCGGAACCCACCGAGCCGCCCTCGACGAGGTGCGCCACGCCCAGACCTGCATGGCCATCGCGCGCGCCTGCGGAGCCGCGGCCCTCGAGCCCGGCCCCATGTCGGTGACCGGCCCGCGTCCCGCCCGCTTCGATCGCTTCGCCGCCGACACCTTCATCGAAGGCTGCGTCGGCGAGACCATCGCCGCTCTGGCCGTCCAGCGCGCGGCCAAGCGTTGCGGCTCCCCGGCCCTGCGTGCCGCCCTCGAGCGTATCGCCGCCGACGAAGCCAAGCACGCCGCACTGGCCTGGCGCAGCGTGGGCTGGGCGATGCAGCAAGACCCCGAGGCCGTACGGGCGGCTCTCGTCGCACGGGCCGAGGCCTTCGCCGCGTCGTTGGATGAGTCCATGCCCGACGCGCACCCCGAACTCGGCGAGGAACTCGCCGCGCTCGGACGCCTGAGCCCGGCGCAGCTGCACGCCGCCCGCTCGGACGCCTGGTACGGCATCGTGAGGCCGATGCTGCGGGAGATGGGCGTGGACGCCTGACGATGCGAACCGCTCGCCGTTCTTCAAGTTTCGCCGGGCTCGTGGCCGCGTCGCTGCTCGGCGGCGGATGTGTGATCGTGAAAGCTACTCCGGATGACGACGAGAGCAGCTCGGAGAGCGGCGAAGGGGAGGTCGGCAGCGAAGAGTCCGAGACCGGCGATGGCGACGGCGACGGCGATGGCGATGGAGAGGGCGATGGCGATGGCGATGGCGATGGCGACGGCGACGGCGACGGCGACGGCGACGGCGACACGCCCCCGGGTGGCGACTGCGAGAGCGATGCCGAATGCATGATGGGCTTTGGCTGCTACGGCTACTGCGCGGCGGAGTGTGTGAACTTGTCGTTGTTTCTGACCGCGGATCCGGAGCTGTGCACGATCGATCTGCTCGAGAGCGGTCAGATTCCATTGGCGCCGGGGGCGATGATCGAGCTGTGGTTCGGCACGGACGAGATTCCCGACCGAAACTTCGAGCTGGCGGAGTCTGCGTGCACCTTGGGTGGATCGGAGTCGGGGTGGCTTTGGTCCGATCCGGGGCGGATCCTGAGGCTCTGCGGTGACTCTTGCGCTCGCTCGATGGCGGGGGAAGAGCTGCTGGCCAACTACCTGTGCGTTTCAGAGTCGACGAAGAAAGGCGATGCGTGGTGACGCGAAGATATCGGCTCCTCGCGCTCCTCCTCCCCGTCGCCTGCACCACGCCCGACGCCGGCGTCTGCGAGGCCGCGCCGAACGCTTTCTTGTCGGCACAGGTCGAGGTCCAGTGCGAGCTGGGCCCGGTCGACTACGACTACCAATGCATCGCCGACGCGATCGCCAACGGCCAGACCTTTTGGGCCAAGATCAATCCCCTCACCATCGACGGCTGCGAGGGCGACGACTGCCCCTCACCGAGCTACTGGGGGAATGTGCCCGTGTGGGACGAGGCGCTCTCCGACGAGGTCCGCGCCTACGCGGCCGTGCACGCCGAGCGTGACGGCGAGCTCCTCGTCGTCAATGCATGCGACGCCATCAGCGTGCAGGCCCCATGCGAAAACTCGCCCTGCATCGTGTGTGAGGGCGAGCTTTCGGTCTGCCCCTGAGTATTGGGGGCTGAGCTTTCCGAACCGCTACTGCGGGATCGGGAAGTTCATGCAGGTGTCTTCGATCAGGTTCACCGCGTCTTGGAAGAAGGGCGTGTAGTCCGAAGCGCAGACGCTGCCGAGCACGTTGTTTTGCATCGAACTCACGAACTGGCGCAGGCGGGGGCTTGCGTCCGCGCCGGTGTCGCCGGACATCGTTCCGCAGATGGCACCCGGCGTGCCCGTGTCGCCCACCAGGCCCAGCACCACCACGCCCGCCTCGTCGCCGAGCTTCGCGTTCACCAGCGCGTTCTTCCAGTCGGCGGGGTTGCCCGCCGAGTTGGACTCTTCTTCGTCGGTGATCACCGTCACCACCAAGATCGCGTTTTGGCGCACGAAGCCCGAGTTGCAGCCCGAGGGGCCGTTCATCGCGTTCGACACCGCGTTCACCATCGAGTCCATCTGGCGCTCCGAGCCGCTGCCCGAGGTGCCGACATTCGCCATGCAGGAGAAGGCCGTCTTGGGGTCGGCTTGGGCTTCGGTCATGTAGAGGTTGCCGCCCGTCACGCCGCAGCTGCCGCCACCGGGGTCGGTCACGATGCCTGCCCCGATCTCACAGCCGCACTGGTTGCTGCCGCAGCCAGCCAACAAGGAGCAGGACTCGGCTGGCGTCCCGCAGGTCGCGGCCGGATTGATCGCGCAGGTGAACGCGCACGCCGGCGTGTGCAAGGAGCAGGGGGCGCCGCCGCAGGGGACCCCCGGCAAGACGGCGCATTGCGCGATGCAGGCCGGGTCCGGCTCGATGCTCGCGGCGTCCGTGTCCGTCACCATCACGTGGAAGCTGTCCGCGCCGATCATCGCGAGGCGCATCTCGATCGCGTCGATGAAGCCATCGAAGCTGTTGATGAGGGCGGTCTGCTCCGCGCCCATCGAGCCCGAGTTGTCGATCACGAAGAGGAAGTCGACGCCCTCGCAGCCCATGTCGCCGTCACCGTCGCCGTCGCCGGTGGTGCCGTCACCATCTCCGTCTCCGTCACCATCGCCGTCACCATCTCCGTCGCCGGTGGTGCCGTCACCGTCACCGTCACCGTCGCCGTCGCCGTCGCCGTCACCATCTCCGTCGCCGTCGCCGTCACCGTCACCGGTCGTGGCCTCGGAGGTCTCCCCGTCGGCCATGGTGTCACTGCTCGTGTCGCCCTCGCCCTCGCCTTCGCCTTCGCCGGCTTCGCCGTTCGTGAAGGTCGTCGATCCGGTCGTGAAGGACGTGCTCGAGCTGTCGTTGCCCGAGCCGCCGGCGCAGCCGAATCCCAAGCTGGCCACGAGGCCCAAGAAAGCACCGTTACGCAAACGCATGCCCCATCATAAAGGGGGTCGCCCCGCTTCGGCAGTCGCGGCCATGTGCGCTTGCAAACGTCCGGCGAAGCGGCGTTCGGCGGTCACTCCATCAGCTCGGTCCACCACGAGTTGCGGAAGTAGAGCCAGGCGCCGAGGGCGAGACCGCCCAGGCCGAGCGCCGAGTACAGGACCTTTTGGGGGAGCGTCGCCTCGTCGTACCAGTCCTCGAAGTCGAACTCTTCCGGGCGGGGGTCGGGACCGGGTGATGCCAGCATCGCCAGGCCAAGGCCGATCAGGGCCGGGCCCGGAATGGCCACCCATCGCGGGAGCGGGAGCCAAGCCGGCAACCACCAGGCGAGGGCGAGCAGGGCGCAGCCGCTGGCCAGCAATAGCGCGCCAAAGAGCCGGGCGGGGTGCACGGGGCGAGTCTAGCGCAGCTCGAGGACGAAGGGAGCGCGGGGGCCTTGCTCAGCCGAAGCCGATCCGTTTTTCGTCGGCCGCGCGCGGGGACTCGCGCTGCAGCTTCTCGGCCAGCTTCTTGTACTCGTCTTGCATCTGCGGCGTCACCGACGCGCGCGTCGCTTTGAGGGCCTCTTCGAATAGAGCCATGGTCACGGTATCGGCCTCGGTGTCACGACGCAGGGCCATCACGCCAGCGCGGCGGACCAGGTCTTCGAGGTCGGCGCCCGTGTAGCCCTCGGTCTGCGCGGCCAAGGCGGCGAGGTCGACGTCCTCGGCCAGCGGCATCTTGGCCGCGTGAATGCCGAGAATTTTTTCGCGCCCCTCCTTGCCGGGCACTGGCACGTAGATCAGCTCGTCGAAGCGACCGGGGCGCAAGAGCGCGGGGTCGATCAGCATCGGCTGGTTCGTCGCGCCCATGATGATGACGCCTTGGAGCTCTTCGAGTCCGTCGAGCTCGGCCAAGATGGTGTTGACCACGCGCTCGGTCACCGCCGGCTCGCCCATGCCGCCGCCGCGTCGCGGCACCAGCGAGTCGATCTCGTCGATGAAGATGACGGTGGGGGCGACCTGGCGGGCGCGGTTGAAGAGCTTGGCGACCTGCTTTTCGGACTCGCCGTACCACTTGGACAAGAGGTCCGACGAACGCACCGAGATGAAGTTCGCCTCGGCCTCGGCCGCGACGGCCTTGGCCAGCAGGGTCTTGCCGGTGCCGGGAGGGCCGTAGAGCAAAAAGCCCTTGGCCGGGCGGATGCCCAGGCGAGCGAAGGCCTCGGGCTTGCGCAAGGGGAGCTCGACGCCTTCGCGCAGCGCGGTCTTGGCCTCTTCGAGGCCGCCGATGTCCGTCCACTTGATGGTGGGCGCCTCGATCATGATCTCGCGCAAGGCGGTGGGCTGGGCGCGCTTGAGCGCGGCCAAAAAGTCGTCGCGCGTCACTTGCAGACCCTCGAGGACCTCGGCCGGAATCTCCTCTTGGCTCAGGTCGACGTCGACCATCATGCGACGCAGGGTCTCGAGTGCGGCTTCGCGGCACAGCGCGCCGAGGTCGGCCCCGACGAAGCCGTGGGTGACGCGGGCGAGCTCGTCGGCGTCGACCTTGGGGCCGAGCGGCATGCCGCGCATGTGGATGTCGAGGATCTCGAGGCGGCCGACGCGGTCGGGCACGCCGATCACCAGCTCGCGGTCGAAGCGGCCCGGGCGGCGCAGGGCCTCGTCGATGGCGTCGGGGCGGTTGGTCGCGCCGATCACCACGAGGTTTTGGCGGGGCTTGAGGCCATCCATCAAGGTGAGCAGCTGGGCCACCATGCGGCGCTCGCCCTCGCCGACGCCCTCGCCGCGCTTGGGGGCGATGGAGTCGAGCTCGTCGATGAAGATGATCGAGGGCGACTCCTCTTCGGCCAGCTCGAAGATCTCGCGCAGACGCTCTTCGGACTCGCCGAAGTGCTTGCCCACGATCTCGGGGCCATTGATGACGAAAAAGGAGGCGTCGGACTCGCTGGCCACCGCGCGGGCGAGCAGGGTCTTGCCGGTGCCGGGAGGTCCGTGCAGCAGCACGCCCTTGGGCGGGTCGATGCCCAAGCGGGTGAAGAGCTCCGGGTGCTTGAGGGGGAGCTCGACCATCTCGCGGACTTGGTCGACCGCGTCGCCCATGCCGCCGACGTCGTCGTAGCTGACGCCGCCGCTGATGCTCTCTTGGGGCGAGGTGTGCTCGGGCAGGATCTCGATCTCGGTCTCGTCGGTGATCTGCACGACGCCGCCGGGCGAGGAAGAGACGACCAGCAAGCGGAGCTCTTGCAGGCCGTAGGCGCGCTGCTGCATGAGCGCGGCCAAGAACTCCGAGGGGACCGGGCCGCCGTCGACGCTGGCCGGCGGGCGTTGGTAGACGGAGGTCGAGATGACGTCGCCGGTGGTGATCGGGCGGCCGACCAAGGTGCGGCGCAGGCCCTCGCCCGAGCCGCCGATCCGGATGTCGTCTTGCGCGGGGCACACTTGGATGCGCCGCGCCGGTTTGACGTCGGCGCGCGAGACGACCACGCGGTCGCGGATGCCGACGCCCGCGTTGAGCCGCTCGAGGCCGTCGAGGCGGATCATGTCGACGCCCGCGTCGTCCTCGTAGGGGGGCAAGGCGATGGCGGCCGTGCTCCGCTTGCCGGAGATCTCGATGATCTCACCGCCTTGAAGTCCCAGCGCCGCGAGCGACTCGGTGTTTAAGCGCGCGACGCCCTTGCCTTGGTCTTGGCCCTTCGCGGCCGCGACCTGCAAGATGACTGCGGGTTCTTCGGACTCGGACATCGTCCCTACGACACGCCGGGGCGGGCTTCTTGTCAAGCTGCGCGGGCCCTCCCGCGGGGCAGCGCGCCTGCCGCTCAGCTGTCGGCGAGCTTGCGCGAGAGCGTATTGCGGCCAATGCCCAGACGTCGCGCGGCTTCGCTCCGATTTCCGTTGCAGGCGGCCAAGACCATGTCGATGTGACGTCGTTCCACGTCGGCCAGCGGGATGTCGGGATCCCCCAAGACCGAGCGACGCCCGCGGGCCGAGACCCCGCGTTGGGCCAAGGGCAGGTCCTCGGCGTCGATGACGTCGCCTTCGCACAAGACCACGGCCGACTCGATGCAGTTCTCGAGCTCGCGGATGTTGCCGGGGAAGTCGTGGGCTTGCAGACGCTCGACGGCGGCCGGGGTCACGCGACGGATCGGTCGCGCGTGCCGGCGCCCGTACTTTTGCAAGAAGTGTTGGACCAAGCGCAGCAGATCGTCGTCGCCGCGCTCGCGCAAGGTCGGCAGACCGATCGGCACCACGCGCACGCGGTAAAAGAGGTCCTCGCGGAACTCGCCGGCGTCGACCATCTCGACCAAGTTGCGGTGGGTCGCGCAGATGACCCGCACGTCGGCGCTCAAGGTGCGCGTGCCGCCGAGGCGCTCGAAGCTGCGGTCTTGCAGCACGCGCAAGAGCTTGCCTTGCGAGGCCAGCGGCAGGTCGCCGATCTCGTCGATGAACAAGGTGCCGCCGTCGGCCGCCTCGATCTTGCCGGGGACGACGCGGTCGGCCCCCGTAAAGGCGCCGCGCTCGTGACCGAAGAGCTCATTTTCGACGAGGGACTCCGGCAAGGTGGTGCAGTCGACCTTGACGAAAGGCCCTTCGCGTCGCGGGCTGTTCACGTGGATGGCGCGGGCGATGAGCTCTTTGCCCGTGCCCGACTCTCCGGTCAGCAAGACGGAGGCGTCGGTTCGCGAAGCCTTGCGCACCAGAGCGTAGACGCGACGCATCGGGCGCGACTCGCCCACGACCTCGTTGAAGTCGAAGGCCAAGCCGGGGCGGTGGCCTTCGATGGGGCCGGTGCGCCGCAGGTCGCTGTACAAGCTGGTCTGCTCGAGCACGCGGCCGGTCTGCACCGCGAGCTCGCGGGCGCGGCGCTCGTCGTTGCTGCCGAAGCGGCCGCTGGCCGCGTTGAGTAGCTGGAGCACGCCGATGATCTCGGCGCCGCCGTCGCGGACGGGCACGACCAGCATCGAGCGGGTCTGAAAGCCGGTGCGGCGATCGAAGGTCGCGTCGAAGCGGGGATCGGCGTGCGGGTCGGCCAAGTTGACGATCTCGCCGGAGGCCGCGACGGCGCCGGCGATGCCCTGGCCGATGTCGAGCTCGATGCGCTCGAGCTCGGGGAGGTCGGCGACCACCGAGGCGAGTCGGCCGGCCGCGCCGTCGACCAAGTAGATGGTGCCGCGCTCGGCGTCGAGCAGCTCGCAGATCGAACCGAGCAGGGCCTGCAAGAGGCCGCGCAATTCGACGCCGCGCCCGAGGTGGGCTTCGGCCGTCTCCACGAAGCGGCCGGTGGTGGTGGAGGCCGCGGCCGAGGGCGTGGACGCGGGGCTTTGCACCGCGCTGGGGGCGGTGGGGGTGGCAGTGGCGGCGCTGCTCACGGTCGCAGAATCATCCCTTGGCGAGCCACATCGGTTCCGGGGCGGCGCTTCGCGGCTCGTTCGCGCAGGCCGTCCATGAATTCGTCGTCGTGCGAGGGGTCGTGGTGAAACAAGATCAGCTGCTTCACGCCGGCCGCGTCGGCCAGGTCGGCGCCCGCTTCAAAGGTGCTGTGGCCCCAGCCTCGCTTGGAGGGCCCGACCTCGCCTTCGTACTCCTCGGGGGTGTACATGGCGTCGTAGATCAAGATGTCGGCGTTGCGGGCCAACTCGCACAAGGCCGGGTCGACGCTCTCGCCGTGCTCGAGGTCGGTGGCGTAGACGACCGAGCGGCCCCCGCAGTCGACGCGGTAGGAGAAGCAGCCGTTGGGGTGGTCGACGGCGGCGTGCCGGACCTCGACCTCGCCGAGGTCGACGCGGGTATTTTGGGGGACGTCGACGAAGTGCAGGTTGCCGCCCATGACCTCGAGGCCGACGGGGAAGGTCGGCGGACGCATCTGGTCCGAGAGCACATCGTGCACCGGCTTGAAGTACTCGCCCTCGTGCGCGACGGCGTGGATGACGACGTCGGTGCCGGGGATGTAGCCCGGGCGGAAAAAGGGGAAGCCTTGGATGTGGTCCCAGTGCAGGTGGCTCAAGAAGAGCTCGACCCGTTGGCCGGGGCGGATCCGGTTGCCGGCGGGCAACAAGCCCGTGCCGGCGTCGAAGATCAGCTCACGTCCGCCGGCTCGCACGCTGACGCACGAGGTGTTCCCGCCGTAGCGCAGGGTGTCTGGACCCGCGGTGGCAATCGATCCGCGGACGCCGAAAAACTCGATCTCCATGATGTTCTGAGCGGGGGCGACGGGGCTGGCCCGCGCCTGTGTGCGCTTCCTTTACAAGTGCGGTGCCGGCGGCGAATTCCTGTGGGATCAAGGCCTTAGCTGCGCCGGGACTGCTGGCCTGCACATCATTGGAGCAGCAT
>JAUIJR010000188.1 GCA_030431075.1 Polyangia bacterium
CCTCCGCGATCCGGATCGCCGTCGGCAAGTTCCACAAGGAGTGGAACTCCACCATTACGTCCATCTTGTCGCCCACCGCTTTGCGAATCTTCTCAAACGGCTCCAAGGCCTTCTTCAAATCAGAGCTCGAGATGTACAGACCGCCCGCCCCCTCGGCCGAGTTACCGTCGACCGTGCACTCGATGAAGGTCGTCTCGCGCCGCTCGATGTTCGGCGTGCGGAAGACCGCCCCACCGAAAGCCCCGGCGTCGTTCCCCGAGAAGGTGCATCCGCAGTAGTAGAGGGGCTCTTCTTCGATACCGCCGTCGACGGCCATCGCGCCACCGTTTCCGCCGGCGCCGCCTTGCTCGGGGTGGTTGAAGTCGGGGCAGCCCGCCACGACCGAGTTCGCGCCGGTGCCCGTCGCCGAGTTGTCGCGGAACTCGACGTTCACGAAGGTGCCGGTCGAGTGCAACAGGCCGATCGCCCCCGAGTTGGACCCGCTGTTGTTGGAGAACACGCTGCCGACCACGGTGACGTCGAGAGAACCGACCGCATAAAGACCCCCGCCGCCGGTGTCCGGCCCCGTGTCGGCGGCGTGGTTGTCCTCGAAGACGCAGTCGATCACGTGGACGATGCCGTCACGGACGTAGATGGCCCCACCCTCGCCGTCTTTGTAGCCCCAGGCGCAGCCGTCGCCGGGGTCGTCGGTGTAGTCGCTCGCCGGCGCCCGCGCGTGTTCGAAGCGTAGCCGCTGAAAAGTCAAGGTGGTGTCCGTAAAGCGGAAGTTCCCGGCGTTGAAGTAGAAGATGCGGTTGGCGTCGCCGCCGTCGAGGGTGACGAGGCCGCCGCCGTCGATCGTGGTGTCCACGTTCGTGGGCAGGTCGATCTGGGCGTCGATGTCGATGGTCACCGGATCCGGGCCACAGTCGAAGACGACGATGCCTCCATCGGCCACCGCGTCGGCGAGGGCCTGGCGCGTGCACGAGGCGGGGCTGCCGTCGCCGACCACGTCGGTGGGGCTGGAGACGTCGGCCAAGCCGATCGGTGGTTCGCAGACTTCGGCCGGCATGCCATCGCCGTCGCCGTCGCCGTCGCCGTCGCCGTCGCCGTCGCCGCTCGTGCTGCTCGACTCGGTCGTGCCGCTCTCGCTGCTCTCGTCCGCGCTCGTGGCCTCACTGCCGGCTTCGCTGTCGGCTTCGCTCGTCTCGTCGCCGTCGCCGCTCGCGCCCGAGCAAGCGGCCAAGCTCGTCAGGAAAAAGAGGGGGGCCAAGGCCGCGCAGCCACGACGAAGTAAGTTTTGAGCCATGCATGGATCGTACACGCTGCATCGCCGTGGCGAAGCCGGCGATGCGTAGCTCGCCACGGACCTTCCCCCTCGCGTACTTTTGGTGAGGGGGCTGGCGTCGACGACAGCCAGCTTCGCTACAGCGGCTCTCAGCGCGGACGGAGGCGAAGCGCCCCGTCGTCGGGTGTTTTGTCCGGCGCTTCTTCGGGCTCTTGCGTCGGAGCGGTCTGCTCACTTTGCGTCTCGGGCGGCGCCTCGGTGTCGGGCACCTCGTCACGCCGGACCCCCGGCACCTCCCCTGGGCCCGCGGGGACGATGGGCCCGCCCGCCTCCTCGTCTTGGGTACCCATGAGCTCGCGGCGCTTCTCGTCCCGCAATGCGCGCTCTTCGGCCTCGATGAGCTCGAGCCAGCGACCGTCGGCGATGGTCAGCGCGCCGTCGTCGGCGATCGTGAATTCGAGATGCGGGGCCACTGGGCGCACGAAGGCGTCGGGCTCGGCCTCGATCCGCATCTGCTTGAGCGAGCTGTCCAGGCATTGGATGGCTTCGTCCGGCAGCGACCCGCGGGTGACGCGATTGGCCACCGTATCGCCGTTGCGATCGAAGAGATTCAGCGCCTCGACGACGTAGCTACCCGGAGCTACACGACCTTCGAGGCAGCGCTCGGCGCGACGCACCACGCGGACCTGCTCTTTGCGTAGCCACAAGGCGAACTCCGGCGTGCGGGCCGCGTCGAAGAAACCGAGGCTCACCCAGTAGACGATGTCGATGTGCTTGTTGTAGCCGCTGCGCGTGGGCGGAAAACGCTTGTCCTTCGTCGCCTTTTGCACGCAGGTCTCCATCCACTCGTCGGCGAAGGCCGACTCGAGGACCTCGGTGACGACCACGCGGCCGTCCGAGCCGATCCGGGCGCGGAATTTCATCTGCCCTTCGGGCACGCCGGCGAAGCTCTTCTCCCCGTCGACCAGCGTCGGCTCCATGGTCTCGATCGCCCGCCGCAAGAAGCAGATGGCGAATGGCTGTCGCAAAGCGCGGGCGATCTCGTTGAGGCGCTGCAGGTCGTACTCGCGCTGCGCGGCGTCGCTGGGGAAAAACACGACGCCCTCCGAGGACTTGCGCACGGCCTTGCGCACGTAGTCGTCCGCGCCCGCCTGGGAGCTCTTGGCACCGGCGGCCGCCCGACCGTCGGGCCCCGTCGCGCAGGCGAGCGCGCCAGCGAGCACCCCGCCCCCGACGGCCACGAGGAGCTTGGCCGCCAGCCTGCGCCCGAACGCGGTTCGGCGGGTACTCGGCCGCGTGGAGCTCTCGCTGGGGGGCGCGCGCATCGTCGCGGGGGATCTAGCACAGCTGGCGCACGCGGCCCGGAGCTCGGGCCGCCTTGGCCGCGAGCCCCGCGCAGCCCCAGCTGGGGCGCGTTTTGCCTTAGGCTTCGCCTGCTCCGCCATGGCCGACACCGACTTGCTGCAC
This sequence comes from Polyangia bacterium, assembly GCA_030431075.1. Taxonomy (GTDB): domain Bacteria; phylum Myxococcota_A; class Polyangia; order Nannocystales; family Nannocystaceae; genus JAUIJR01. The sequence continues at coordinate 2,735 of JAUIJR010000188.1, forward strand.
ACCCCCATTCACGACCTCCACCTCGAGCTCGGCGCAAAGATGGTCGACTTTGGGGGCTGGCACATGCCCGTGCAGTACGCCGACGGGATCTTGGCCGAGCACGCGGCCGTGCGCGAAGGCGTCGGTATCTTCGACGTCTCCCACATGGGCGAGGTCGACTTTTGCGGACCGCAGGCGCTCGACGCCATCCAAAAGCTGATCACCAACGACGCGAGCAAGCTCGTCGACGACCGCGCCATGTACACCTGCGTGTGCTACCCGGACGGCGGCATCGTCGACGACTGCATCGTCTATCGCTTCGGGCCCGAGCACTTTCGCATCGTCGTCAACGCCTCGAACATCCAAAAGGATGTCACGCACTTTCGAGAGCGGGTCGGCGAGCTGTGCGAGATCGAAGACCTCTCGGACGACTTCGGACTCATCGCGGTGCAAGGACCGAAGGCGCGGGCCTTGGTCGCAAAGCTCGCGGGCGAGGCCCTGCTCGAAGTGCCGAGCTTCGGCATGGGCCACGCGCAGATCGAGGGCGTGCAGATCACGGCGGCCCGCACCGGCTACACCGGCGAGGATGGCTTCGAGCTCTTCGTGCCGGCGGCGAAGGCCGCGGGCATCTTCCGCCGGCTCCACGACGCGGGCGCCAAGCCGATCGGTCTCGGTGCGCGCGATACCCTGCGCCTCGAGGCGCGCTTGTGCCTCTACGGCAACGACATCGACCAGACCACCACCCCCTACGACGCCGGCTTGGGCTGGACGGTCAAGTTGGGCAAACGCGAGGCGGGCGCCGACTTCATCGGGGGCGAGGCCCTGGCGCGCCAAAAGGCCGAGGGCGTGAAACAAAAGCTCGTCGGCTTTCGCATCGAAGGCCGCGGCATCGCTCGCGCCGGCTGGGAGGTGGTCGACGCCGACGGCGCCGTCATCGGGCGCGTGACCTCGGGCTCGGTGGCGCCGACCGTGGGCGGCGCCGTGGGCATGGCCTACGTCCCGCCCGAGCGAGCCACCGCCGGTGAGCGCTTGAGCCTTCGCTTCAAAAAGAAGCTGCTCGAGGCCGAGATCGTCAAAGGCCCATTTTACAAGCGGCCGGCCTAGGCCCGGCCGCCTTTCGACCGTGCGCTCGCTCGCGTTTCGCCGCGGGACCGTGCGAGCTAGGATGAAGCAACCCCCGACGCGGACCCCAATCGAGACGACATGAGCGAATTTCCCGAGAACCTCCGTTACTCCAAAGAGCACGAGTGGGCCCGCGTCGAGGCCGACGGCAGCGTGGTGGTGGGCATCACCACCCACGCGGTCGAAGCCCTCGGCGACATCACGATGGTCACCTTGCCCGAGTCGGGCGAGAGCGTGACGGCCGGTGAGACCTTCGGCGACATCGACTCGGTCAAGGCCGTGTCCGAGCTCTACGCCCCCATCGACGGGACGGTCACCGAGGTCAACGCCGAGCTCGACGCCGAGCCCGAAGCCGTCAACGAAGATCCCTACGGCAAGGGCTGGATGGTCAAGCTCCAGCCCAGCGACGGCGCGCAGCTCGAAGGGCTGATGGACGCCAAGGCCTACGCGGCCTACTGCGCCGAACTCGACTGAGGCCGCGATGCGAGGATCGTGCGTGCGCTGGACATCGACCCCGAGGTCGGTGACGCGCGCGCACGCTCGCTCGCGCATCTTCGGCGCTCTGGCCGTGGCGCTCGCGCTTGCGCCCGTGGTGGCCGCGCCCACCGCGAGCGCGGCGCCCCCGACCGAGGTCGCCGACCCCGCCAAACAACAAGCCGAGCGCAGCCAAGTCGCCTTGGGTTTCGATCCCACCTTGGCGCGCGGCAGCAAGGTCGACACCGCGGCCGAGCTCGGCCTCGAGCCCCAAGGCGATGGCAGCGCGCGCTATGTGGACCCGCTCGGCCGTTTCTCGGCCAGCTTTCACGCCGACGGCACGGTGACCTTTGCCGACCCCTGGCGGCGCCCCTCGAGCAAGAACCCCGAGCGCGGCGTGTGCTGCGGCCGACCGCCTCGCTTCTCCTTTCCGAACTTCGAGATGGCCGGCCCGGTCGAGTGGCTCATGTACATGAGCGACCAAGAGCCCTTGCGACGCGAAAAGTGGGAGCTGCTCGAGCGCACCCGTGACTACCGCACACAGCTGGCCATCGAGTTTGCACGGGCCCGCATCGCCGAGGCCCTCGACGCCCTCGAGGGCGACCTGCGCGAGATCTGGAGCGACCCCACGCTCACGCCCGCGCAGCGCCGCAAGCGGCTCTTCGAGCGTTGGGACGAGTGCGACGAGCGCTTCAACATCGCCCCGGCCGCGCTGCCCGACGCCGCCATCTCCGTCATCGACGGCGAACGACTCCAAGCGGCCGAGCGGGCCCGCCGAGAGATCGAAGCCTTCGTCCGCAGTGTCGCCCCCGAAGGCAGCGCGCAAGGCTACGGCGCGGCCGAGCTCAGCGAGCTGAACGCCGCGCGCCTGAGCCAAAAACCATTCGCTCCCTACACACCCCCGCCGCCCCCCAAGCAGGCGAAACCATGACCCAGACCATCGTCCCCAAGCTCGACCCGAGCCTCGCCGAGTACCGCGCCGCCTACCCCATCTTGGCGCGCACCACCTACATGAACTCCAACTCGATGGGGGCCATGCACCAAAGCGTGCCGACGGCGCTCGCCGAGTACACGCAGATGTGGGCGACGGAGGGCGGCGAATCCTGGGACCAGTGGCCGCAGTTCATGAACGAGGTCGCCGACATGGCCGCGCGCTTCATCGGCGCGCCGGCGGGTCAGACCGTGCTCAATCAGAACGTGGCCTTTTTTCAGGCCTGCATCGCCTCGGCCCTCGACTACACGGACAAAGACGAGGTCGTCATCTCCGAGCTGATGTTCCCGAACCTCATCTACGTGTGGGAGCGCTTCGCCGACGCCGGGGCCAAGCTGAAGCTGGTCCCCTCGGATGACGGCATGACCATCCCCCACGCGCGCATGCTCGAGTCGATCACCGAGCGCACGCGCATCGTGGTGCTCTCGCACGCGGTCTACGTCTCGGGCGCGCTCTACGACGTCAAAGCGATCTGCGCGCGCGCGCACGAGGTCGGCGCGATCGTGATGGTCGACGTCTACCAAACGGCCGGCTGCATCCCGATCGACGTCGCCGAGTGGGGCGCCGACATCGTGGTCGGCGGCAGCCATAAGTGGCTGTGCGGGGGCCCCGGCACCTGCTTCATGTGGGTGCGCCCGGAGCTGGCCGCGACCTTGCGCCCCAAGACCACGGGCTGGATGGCGCACCGCGATCCTTTCGAGTTCGCGCCGGCGCCGATCGAGTACGCCGAGAACCCCTGGCGCTTCATGGGCGGCACGCCCTCGATTCCCGCCTACTACGCCGCCCGCGCGGCCTACCAGCCTTTGCTCGAGATCGGCATCGAGCGGATCCGGGCCCACAACTTGGCCTTGTGCACCATCTTGGTGGACCGCGCCCTCGAAGCCGGCCTGACCTTGCACAGCCCGGCCGACCACCACGCGCGCGCGGGCTTCGTGGCCATCGACTTCGAGACCAGCCAAGCCGCCTCACACACGCTGATCGACGAGCACTACAAGCTCGACTGGCGCCCTGGCTGCGGTTTGCGACTGGGGCCCCACTTCTACAACAGCGAAGACGAGGTCCATCGTTTGATGGACCGCGTCATCGAGCTGGCGAAGGTCTGAGTCGGGGGCGACTCGCCCTCAGGCGAGCAGCGAGCGCAGCATCCAGGCCGTCTTCTCGTGCACCTGCAAGCGCTGCGTGCCGAGGTCGGCGGTCGCTTGATCGGAGACTTCTTCGGCCAGCCGCACCAAGTTGCGTGCCGTCCGAATCACGGCCTCGTGGCCCGCGACCAGAAGCTTGATCATCTCGGTCGCCTCGGGGACGCCGTCGGTGTCCTCGATGCTCGAGAGGCGCCCAAAGGCCGCGTAGCTGCCCGGGGCCGGGTGACCCAGGGCACGAATACGCTCGGCGACTTGGTCCACGGCGAGCGCCAGCTCGTTGTAGTGGGTCTCGAACATCAAGTGCAGGGTCTGGAACATCGGGCCGGTGACGTTCCAGTGGAAGTTGTGGGTCTTGAGGTAGAGCGTGTAGCTGTCGGCCAGGAGCTTGCCCAGCCCCTCGACGAGCTTCTCGCGGTCGCCTTGTTCGATTCCGATGTCGATCTGCATGGTCATCCTTGCGGCGTCGAGGGGCGCTCGCGCCGCCTCCCGCATCATGGCCCTACGTCGCGCGAGCGCAAGCGTCACCGGGCACGAAGCTTCTGCGCGTGAGCTGGCTCAGTTCAACCAGGTGAGGAGCGCCCAAGTCAACGCAGCCACGAGCGCCTCCGCAAGGGCCAGGCGCGGCAGCAAGACCGGCCCCGCGATGCGCAGCTTACGACCCAGACTCATGTGGTCGATGATGTCCTCTCGCGGAAAGTCCGGTCGCGCCTGCATACGGCGATAGTGGGCGAGCAGGTGGGGGTAGTTCGAAAGTTCCGCCATCTTCAACAGCAGCATGCGAGCGCTGAGCACCGTCGCCATGGTATCCGCGAGGGTGTAGCTGTCTCCCACCACGAAGGGGCCTCGGGCGCAGGCCGCGTCGAGCTCGGCAAGAAGGGCGTCGAGTTGCGCACGCGCTTCGTCGAGCTGCGTCGGGGTGGCGAGCTTTCGCATCCACGCTTCGACGTCACGGATCCGAGCTTCGTAGACCTCGCGCAACTCGGGCGCCGCCCGCATGTGTCGGCGAAGCTTCGCCAGTCGCCGCGGCATGATGACCCGGTCCCGAAGTCGAGCCATGAAACCCTCGAGCGCCCCGTAGCTGAGCTCGCGGATCTGTAGTGCGTCGATGCGATCGATCCAGCCCTCGACCTCGACCCGCGCATCGGCATCCGGGGGGAGTAGCGGCGGACCTTCGAAGTTCGCATCGATGTAGCGGAGGATCACCGCCGAGTCGCAGACGATCCGCTCACCGTGCTGCAGCGTCGGGATCACCATCCGCGGGTTGATGCGCGCGTACCAAGGCTCGTAGTTGCGCATCGCGGGCCCGATGTCGACCAGGCGGCGCCCATAGCGCACTCCTTTCTCAGCCAGGGCGAGGTAGACCTTCTGGGTGCAAAAGGAGCCGAAAAAGCCGTAGACGGTCACAGATGACGCTTCAGACATTCAACCTCGATGCGAGTGACCACTCACTTTTATCGATCTGGACTCGAGAATGCAAGCGAGTACTTGCTCACTTTTTGGGTGCCGCTACCGTAGTGGACGCGTGGCCCCGCCCCCCAAAGAGCGACCCCCGACCCAAAAGAAGCTGCAGATCGAAGCCGCCGCCCTCGAGCTCTTCGCGCGAAAGGGCTTCGCCGGTACCTCGACCAAGCAGATCGCCACCGCGGCCGGCGTCGCGGAAGGGACCATCTTCCGCCACTTCCCGCCCAAAAAGTCGCTGCTCTTGCGGATCTGTCGGCCCTTCGTGGTCGAGGTTGTCGCGCCGATGGCGAGCCGCGGACTCGAGAGCTTGGTCGGAGCCGACTACGACACCCTCGGGGACTTCTTGCGAGCCCTATACGCCGACCGACGTGCCCTGACCGAGGCCCACCCGCGCACGTTTCGAGTCTTACTTCAGGAGGCGTCCTTGCACCTCGAGCTGCGTGAGCTCTTGCGCGAGGTCTTCGACCGCCATGCACGCCCGCACTTCGAACGACAGTTCGACGCGCTGCGCGACAAAGGTCAGCTGCGGCGGGACGTCGATGACGCCAACCTACTGCGCATGATCATGGCGACCTTTCTCGCTACCGCGGCCTTCTCGGACCTCGTCGCCCGCAGCGACGCCACGGACCAGTCTCAGATGCTGGCCATGCTGGAGCAGGCCCTCGCGCCACCGCCCTGAGCGCTACTCGCTGCCGACCTGCACGTAGCTGCTCGCACCCGCTTCGGCGAGCTTGCTCGGGATCGGCGTGGGCTCCATATCCGAGACGCGCCGGATCACCCCGTCGCCCGAGAGGGTGTAGAGGGTCCGCGGCCGCGGCGGCAGGGCCTGCACCGTGCCTCCGCCGAGGGGGTCCCCAAAGTCGCCGGGACCTTGATTGGGGCCCCCGGTCTCGTCACCGCTCTCCTCTCCCCCGTCGAAGCCCGACTCGAAACCCGACTCGAATCCCGACTCGAAGCCGTCCCCGAAACCATCTTCGCCCCCGTCTTCGGGGAAGGGCAGATCGTCGGGGATGTCTTCGCCGCCTTGGTCGGTGGTCACGAAGAGCAGGTCGCCTTGGCCGTCGATGGCCAAGGGCCACGCGGCGACCCCCGGAAAGCGCTCGAGGCGGCCGTCGTGCACGCGCACCAGGGCCGACGCGAAGTCCTCGCCGAGTTGCACGTCCGGGGCGCGACCGCAGGTCCATGCGATCCACGCGCCGTCGGGCGAGACCACCGGCGCGTCGGGATCGCTGCAGCGTGTTTGAGCGTTGCTGAGGATCTCGATGCCCCCGCTGCGCACGCGCATGACCGGCCCGTCGAAGGCCCCGAAGATCAACGCGTGCCCACGCTCGGCTTCGGCCGTGAAGTAGTCTCCTCGACCGAGCACCGGAAGCTCGCGGCTGGGGCGGCCCTCGCGGTGCACCAAGAACAAGCGCGCATCGCCGGCCATCACGTAGACATCGGCCGACAAGGCGGCCAACAAGCTTGCCCCCTCGAGCTCGGCGCGCGGCAGTTCGCAGGCGGGCGCTTGCCCGACCCGCCAACGCATCAACCCCGAAGCGCAGGTCTCGAGGTCGACGGCGAAGTAGACGGCGTCGCCCTCGGGGCTCGCCGCCGCTCGGCTCCCGCACCAATCGGGGAAGGGGCAGCGGGTGGCGCTACGCGTGCTGGTCGAAAAAGTGATCGCTTGCAGATCCAGCGCCTCCAAGGCGTCGGGCTGCGCAGCCTCGGTCGGATACTTCCACGCGGCCAGCTCGCCCGCGGCGACGGTGAAGGCCCGGGGCGCATCGGCGGCCGTGAGGATGTCGGCGAAGGGATCGACCGGGCCGCCACTGAGCAAGGGCCAGACTTCGCCTTCGAGCGGCGGCTTGCGTTTTTCACCGACGGCCAGGGCGTACAAGGCCGCGGGCGCGCAGCTGCCTCCCACGCAGGGCCGGTCGACCCACAAGATCGCGTCCCCGCGTTTCGAGAACTGCATCGGATCCGTGACCCCCACGCGCAGGGCCGGCGAGGGGATCGGCCATCGTCGGCGACTCCCCAGCTCCCATAGCTCGGCCGAGAGGTCC
>JAUIJR010000189.1 GCA_030431075.1 Polyangia bacterium
CGCGGCGCGAGCAGGAGATCGAGTTCGCCGGTCATCAAGGCCTCGTGCTCACGCCTTGGATCGGCCCCGCCGCGCAGCATGACGATGCGAAGGTCGGCGCCGATCGCTTGCAGCCGCGCTTGTAGCTCGGGCGCGAAGAACATCTCGGCCAGATCCGGCGCCGCGATCCGAAAAGTCCGGCGCGCCGTCTGCGGGTCGAAGGCCTCGGGTTCCTCCACCGCGCGGGCCAGCGCATCCAAAGCTGCGCGCAAGGGAAGCTCGAGCGCCTCGGCGCGCGGGGTCAAGCTCATCTCCCGACCGGTGCGGACCAAGAGCGGATCTTCGAAGAGCTCGCGCAGCTTCTTGAGGGTGTGGCTCATCGCGGACTGCGAGATGCCGTTGTGCCGGGCCGCCCGGGTCACGTTGCGCTCGCGCAGCAAGGCATCCAAGGCGACGAGCAGGTTCGCATCGAGCCGGCCCAGGCTCCCCCAGCGCGCCTTTGTGTCCGAAGCAGACATGAACAGCATTCATGGTGCCATGAGAAGCATTCGTTTCCCACATATTTCCCCAGACCCCAAGCTGAGCCCATGAACGACCGCATTCATCCCGAAGTCACCCTCTCCACCCCCCTACGCGGGCCGCTGGCCGTCGTGGGCGCCACCGGAAGCCTGGGCCAGGTGCTCGTCCAGCGGGCTTTGGCGCGCGGCCACCAAGTCCGCGCCGTCGCGCGTCGCCCCGAGCGCCTCCCCTTCGAGGCGCCCGGTCTCGAGCTTCACGCGGCCGACCTGATGGGTGAAGGCGAGCTCGCCCCCGCCTTGCAAGGCGCCCGCGCCGTCATCGTCGCCCTGGGGGCCGGCTTGCGCGACTCGACGCCCATCCGCGCCCGAGGCACGGCGCGCGTGGTCGAGGCGATGCACGAAGCTGGCGTTCGCCGCCTCGTGTGCCTCTCAATCCTCGGACTTGGGGACAGCTACGCCGGCCTCCCCTGGGTCTACAAGGCCTTCGTCAAACCCCTGATCTTGCGCCGCCCCTACCAAGACCACGCCGCCCAAGAAGAGGTCGTCGAAGCGAGCGGCCTCGACTGGACCTTGGTGCGTCCGCCCAACTTCACCGATGGCCCCGCCCGCGGCCAATACCGCCACGGCTTCGGTGAAGACCTCGCTGGCTCGACGCTGAAGATTTCGCGCGCCGACCTGGCCGACTTCATGCTCGATCAGGTCGAGGACGACCGCTACCTGCACGCGCGCCCGGGGATCACGGATTGAGGCACAGCTGCCTAGGCCCGGCGCCGGCGTCGCCTCGCCCACAGTGCGAACCAAGCCAGTCCGGCCAGTCCACCGCCGCCAGGGCCCGAGCTATCGCAGCCGCAGCCCTGGCGTCGGTCGGCGCAGCTGTTGCCGGCCAGCGCGGCCCGGGGGCTCGTCTGCGTGTCGGGGGCCGGTGCCTGGCTCTCGACACGGCTGCGAATGGCCGGCTCGTTGTCCACCAGGACTTGGGGAGCTCCCACCGCGGGCACCTGCTCGACGCGCAGAGCCCACGGCATGCCCGTGAAGCTCGGCCAAAGGTTCGGATTGATCAAGCCAACGTCGATCGACATCAGGTAGTCCAAGACGAACTCCGTTTGCAGGCTGCAGTTGGTGGTGCGTTGCTGGGTTCCCGGCAAGCCCACGTTCAAGGGCAGTTCGGGGTTGGTCCAAAAGGTGGGGTCCTCGGTCATCTCCCACGGCGAGATGCGGGTCAGCAGGCGCGTCAGCGCGGGGTGTTCCTCGAGGAGCCCCTGCGCGTGCTGGGCCGGCTCGATGATCCGCTCGTCGATCGTCGCCATCAAGGCGGCGGCGTCAAAGGCGTCCGGGTCGATGAGACCGGCGTAGCACTCGACGCAGGCGTAAAAGTCTCCGGCGTCGACGCCCTCGGGGACCGGCAGATGCTTCTCGAGTACCGACATGGCCAAGACGTGCGGCGCTTCGCACCCCGCCGCGTGCTCCGGACCGCAACTTCCGAGCATGCCCTGTGCACGCATGAGATCGACCACCGTCTCGGGAGTCGCCTCGGCGAAAGCCTCGAGCTCCCAAGCCGGGTCCACGAGGCCGCTGCCGTCGACCACCGTCGAGGTCCCCGCGTACTGCGTGACCCAGGCGTGGCCATCCGCCCCCGGCGAGTCGACGGCCATGATCATGACTTCGTCGTAGTTGGCGCCGACGTTGATCCAGTCGAAGGCGACGGGATTGGGCACGACGTGGGCCCAGTTCGACGGGGCCGCCCGCGCTTCGCCCAGGACCATGACGCGGACGGCCATGTCCTCGACCGCTGCGATCTGGGTCAGCCGCAAGGGCACGCAAAACTCGTCGCCGGTAAAGCGCAGACGAATCGGGTGGATGGCCGAGACCCCGTCGCCCGTCTGCAGCTTGACCGCGACGAAGACGTGCCCCGAGGCCAAGTAGTCCTCGACGATCGGCTCGGCGTCGGGATTGGGATCGAACTGGTTGTCCTCGAGCCAGGTCATCACCCCGTCGACCGTGCCGCCGTCCAGCGTGTAGTACTCGAAGGCGCCCGCGAAGCCGTGCTGTACGACCTCCGGCGCCCCCGACTGCCCACTGTCGTCGTCCCCTTCCCACGCCCCATCACCGCTTTCGCCCCAACCGGAGGTCGCCTCCCCCGAGCTCGAGCTCGCGGTGGTCTCGGCGCCGGTCCACAAACCGCCGCAGCCGTCGTCTGCGCCCGAGCCCCCCGAAGAACCACCCCAGCCGCCGGAACTGCCGGAGCTCCCGGAGCTCCCGCCGCTGCTGCCCCCGCTCCCACATTGGTCGATCTGGCTCGAGTACGCGAACACGGGCGTCGTCCCTTCCAACATCGCGTCGAAAAAGGCGTCGCTCGACACCCCGAACTCCGGGACCGCCGGCAGCGGAATCAGCCAGGCGAATCGCTCCGCGCCGCTGTTCGGATCGAACTCGATTTGGATGTGGGCCTCGATCATGTCGCCGTCGACGGCGAAGATGACCGTCTCCCCCGTCTGATCGACGGGCATCGGCGGGGGCGGTGGCTGCCCCGGGTCGACGGGCGGCCCCGCATCGCAAAAGGTCCCACCGCAGGCCTGGGCCGGGGTGGAGTACAAACAGACAGCCGCGGCGCCCGCGGCACAAAGAGAGAAGATCAACGCATTCGGTCTCATCGCATCAGCCCCAAAGACGGGCCCCCGATGGACCAGTGCCAATAGCTCCCATTTCGATCGCCGCGCGTTTGCGCAGGCCAACATTTCTTTCGATCTGGTTTGCCGCGATCGCGCACCCGGGCTATGCCTGCCCCGACGTGAGCGGCCCCCAGACCCCCACCGGAAGCGACGCCGAGGTCATCGGCACTCCCCTCGAACTGCCCAATGGGCAGCGCATTCGCAACCGGCTGCTCAAGTCGGCGATGAGCGAGGCGATGGCGGACCGGCACGGGCACGCCCCGGCCAGCATGCAGTCGCTCTACGGGCGCTGGGCCGACGGCGGCTTGGGCCTTTCGGTCACCGGCAACGTGATGATCGACGGGCGGGCGCTCGGCGAGCCGGGCAATGTGGTGCTCGAGGACGAGCGCGACCTCGAGGCGCTGCGGGCGTGGGCGCAGGCCGGTCAACGCGGTGGCGCACGCATCTACATGCAGCTCAACCACCCCGGGCGCCAGTGCCCCAAGTTCTTGAACCGCGAGTCGGTGGCGCCTTCGGCCGTGCCCTTCAAAAAGGACATGCAAGCGCTCTTCGCCACCCCGCGCGCCCTCGAGCCGGCCGAGATCGAAGCGCTGGTCGAGCGCTTTGGGCGGGCCGCGGGCATCGCCGAGAAGGCCGGCTTCGACGGCGTTCAGATCCACGGCGCGCACGGCTACTTGGTGAGTCAGTTTCTCTCGCCGCACACCAACTTGCGCGAGGACGACTGGGGCGGCACGGCCGAGAAGCGCCGTCGCTTCGTGCACGAGGTCTACCGTGCGATGCGGGCCCACACCTCCGAGGGCTTTGGCGTCGCCATCAAGATCAACTCGGCCGACTTTCAAAAAAGCGGCATCGACGAGCAAGAGTCCACCGAGACCATCGTCGCGCTGGCCGAGGCCGGCATGGACTTCGTCGAGGTCTCGGGCGGCACCTACGAGGCGCCTGCGATGATGGGCGTTCGCAAGGTCAAAGACAGCACCCGCCGCCGCGAGGCCTACTTCTTGGCCTTCGCCGAGGAGCTGCGCGCCCATATGCGCCAGCCGCTGGTCGTCACGGGGGGCTTTCGCACCCGCCCCGCGATGGCCGAGGCCCTGCGCAGCGGGGCCATCGACATGGTGGGCATGGCCCGTCCCCTCGCCTTGGATCCCGACTTCCCACTGCGTCTGCTCGAAGACGAGGGCGAGCCCTCGATCGAGACCCCGCCCCGCCGCACGGGCATCAAGGCCCTCGACCGTCTCGGCATGATCGAGCTGACCTGGTACGAGCAGCAGCTGCACCGCATGGGCGAGGGCAAAGAGCCCAAGCCCAACATGAGCCCCCTGCTCAGCGCGGCCGGCACCCTGCTCTCCCAGGGCTTTCGGGGCTTTCGCACCCGACGGGCGCGCTGAGCTTCGGTTCCGAGACTTCGATCACATCGACGCTGCGAGATATCTTCGCTCTGGCTGTCGATCTTCGGCCGGCCCATTCGTCGAGTTCCCGAGATGCCTCCCGCCAAGTCCAAGTCCAAGTCCAAGTCCAAGACCAGCAGCCGCTCCAAGGGCTCTCCCTTCAGCCCGGAGCTCTTCGGCTTTCTGGTCGAGCTGGGCTTGAACAACGAGCGTGAGTGGTTCAACGCGAACAAGCAGCGCTACGAGGACGCCGTGCGCGAGCCCGCCTTGGAGTTCATCCGGCAGATGGGGCCCCATCTCGCCAAAGTCTCCAAGCACTTCACAGCCCTCGACAAGAAGGTCGGCGGCTCGCTGATGCGGGTGCACCGGGACGTCCGCTTCTCGAAGAACAAAGACCCCTACAAGACGAACGTGGGGATCCAGTTCCGACACGAGGCCGGCAAAGACGTGCACGCGCCCGGTTTTTACCTGCACATCGAGCCGGGTGAGATTTTCATCGGCATCGGCATGTGGCACCCCGAGGCCAGCGCCCTCAAAGCGGTGCGCGAGGCCATCGTCGACTCGCCCGCAAAGTGGAAGCGTGCCCGCGACGACGCCAAGTTTAAAAAGCACTTCGAGCTGCGCGGCGAGAGCCTCAAGCGTCCGCCACGGGGCTTCGATGCCGAGCACCCCTACATCGAAGACCTCAAGCGCAAGGACCACATCGCCGTTTGCGAGATCGGGGCCAAGGAGATCACCAAGCCCGGCTTCGTGAAGCTCGTCGCCGAGCGCTTCGCCGCCGCCAAGCCCTACGTGAAGTTCTTGGGCGGCGCGTTGGACTTGCCGGTGTAGCGCGCCTCGCCGCGATTTCGCCGGGCGCGTGCTAGCGTCGCAAAATGCTTCGTGGCGCTGGCTCCCCGACCTGCTGTGCCCTCGCTCTCCTCTTGGCCTGCGGTGGAAGCGGTGCCGGGGAAGAACAAAGCGAGTCCGAGAGCGCCAGTGAAGGCGGCGAAGCCGGGACGAGTGAGGCCGAAAGCACCGAGTCCGAGTCGAGCAGCTCCGAGACATCGAGTTCGACCGGCGACGGCGACGGCGACGGCGACGGCGACGGCGACGGCGACGGTGACGGCGACGGGGACGGCGACGGCGCGCCAAGCTGCGATGGCATTGGCGAGGCCACCGACGCAAACGGCACGAGCTTCGAAGCGCTGAGCTTTCCGCACCCCACCCTCGAGCACATCTCGGTGCATTGGAGCATCACGGGGGACGCCAACCTCAACGCCGAGGGCCGCGTGCGCTGGCGCCCGATCGGAAGCTCGACTTGGCGACTCGCGCCGCCGCTGATGCGTGTGCCCGCCGACAGTAATCAGGGCTTTAGCTGGGGGGACCGCTTCGCCGGCAGCATCTTTGGGCTCGAGCCCGGGCAAGGCTACGAGGTCGAGGTCTTCGTGCGCGACCCGGACGGCGGCTGCGCCATCGAAGTGCAAGAGATCGTGACGCGCAGCGTGCCTCGTCCGATGGCCGGCGCATCCGTGAGCACGGCCACTCCCGCGACTTTGACCTCGGTCGTGGCCGCGGCCTCCCCCGGCGACATCATCGAGCTCGAGGCCGGTAGCTACGCGGGCTTCACCGTGAACAAGGACGGCAGCCCCGGCGCCCCCTTGGTGCTACGCGCGGCCGGGGACGCGAGCAGCGTGGTCTTCGAAGGCGACCTGCGGCTCGACGGACGCAGCGACATCATCGTCGAGGGCATCACCGTCAACGGTCAGATCAAGTTCAACGGCGCAAACCGACTGGCCATCGTGGGTTGCACCGTCAACGCCGAGGCCGACGGCATCGCCATGCTCACCTACGGCGAAGACCTCTACATCGCCGACAACACCGTGCGCGGCACCACGACCTGGTACGAGGGGGCCCTGGGCGCGAGCGGCGACAACCTCGGCGAGGGGATCGTCGTCACCGGCCCCGGGCACGTCATCGAGCACAACTTCGTTACCGGCTTCCGCGACGCGATCAGCTTGCTCGAAGACGGCGGCGCCGACGACCAATTCAGCATCGACATCTTGCGCAACGAGATCGAGTTGGCCGCCGACGACGGGATCGAGGCCGACTTTTGCTTTCACAACTGCCGGATCGTCGAAAACCGCCTCACCAACACCTTCATCGCCCTGAGCTCGCAACCGGGGCTGGGCGGGCCGACCTACTTCGTGCGCAACTCGATCTACTCGGTGATCCTCAGCGCCTTCAAGCTGCAGCGAAGCAGCGTCGGCGATGTGCTGTGGCACAACAGCGTGGTCAAAAACGGCGATGGTTTTGGCATCTACACCTCGGACGTGTTCAGTCGCCAGCGGATCCGCAACAACCTCTTTTTGGGCGGACCCGGCGGGACCTTCAACGGCTACTCGAGCGGCCAAGGTCGGGTGATCCAGCTCTCGGCCGCGGACGCGAGCGTGGACATGGACTACGACGCCTACGGTTCGATGGCGGGGAGCTTCAGCGGTGAGATCGGAAGCACCAGCTTCGCCTCTTTGGCCGAGCTGCAGTCGATGACGAGCGAAGTGCACGCGGTCGAGATCGATGCCTCGGTCTTCGCCACCGCCGTCCCCTACCCAGCCACGCCGCTGACCCCCTACCCCGCTCGAGATCTGCGGCCGGCCGCGGGCTCCGGGGTCGTGGACACGGGCGAGGCGATCGCGGGCTTGAACGACGAGCACGAGGGCGCGGGCCCCGACATCGGCGCCCACGAAGCCGGACGCAGCTTGCCGGCCTACGGGCCGCGCTGAGTCAAACTCGGCCGACAGCCTTGCGCCCTTTGCTCGCGGCGCCGGGGATACACTGCGCCTCATGGCTCCGCGTCGCCGGCTCGCTCCGCTCGGACTCTCTTTTTGTCTGGCCCTCTCGCCGCTCGCGGCGTGCAAGAAGCAGGAGGGCGCGGACACGGGGCAAGCGGCGGCGACGGGTCAGGCAAATGCGCCGGTCGAGGCCATCCCCGACGAAGGGCCCTTGCCCGAGCTTCGCACCGGTCCCTCGCAGGTCGAAGAGCATCCGGCCGTCGAAGTGCAGCTCTCGCACCGCTACGCGGCACGTGGGGCCGAGCGCGCCGACTATTTCGAGTTCGAGATGACCGGGCCCGACATCGGCGCCAGCTCGCGCCGGGTCCACATCGTCGGCCACCCCGAGATCATGGCCGTGGCGTACCCCGATGGCGGCAACTGGACCGTCACCATGCGACGTGACGGCACGCTCGGCGTCCCCGACTCGCTTTCGGGCGTCGTCTACGGCGTCCAAGGCTATGGCCACGAACGCAAGGCCCACGGCTGGCACTTCAAGCTCGCCACCGGCGGCGGTGGGGCTGAGGATGCCGAGCTCCCCGAGCGCTTCGCCCAGCACTTTCCCTTCTCGGCGGGGAGCGGGAGCTTCGAGTTCGGGTGGGCCCGCCAGCACCCTTGGGCCAGCTTTGCCTCGGCCCGCTTGGCCAGTCGCGGCGCGAGCGAAGCCGAGATCACGGCCATGCTGGAGACCGGGCGCAGCTTCGGTCGTGGGGGCACCGACCTCTCGCGCTTGATGGACACCACGACGGCCGCCTTGTCGCTGCAAGAGGCGCTGCAGCACGAACGGGGACTTCGAATGCGCCGCGGGGCGCCCGAGCGGACGATCGACATCGGCGAGCTTCAGGGCCCGCCATTGAAGCAGCACCCCTTCGAGGCCATGCGCGCCGCGCTGCCGGATCCCAAGGCCGGCGTGGCCGAGCCCATGGCCGCCTTGGTGCCGGCCGATTTTTGGTACCTGCGCTTTTCGGACATTCGCCTGCTCTTGCGTACCCTCGACGAGGCCGACGCCTGGCTCACGCCGGTGATCCAGATCCTGCAAGAGAACAGCGAGAACCAAGAGCTCACGCGTCGATATCAAGCGCAGCTCGGCGTGCGCCGCAGCGACTTGGCGCGGGCCTTTGGCAACACCGTCGTGGCCCGCATCGCCCTCGTCGGCTCGGACCCCTACTTGCGCGAAGGTAGCGACCTGACGTTGATCTTCGAAGCCAAGGAGATGGGGGTGCTGCGCACCGAGCTCGAGCGCCAGCTCGAGAGCTGGAAGGCCGAAGTGCCCGGGGTCGAGGCGAGCAGTTTCCGCGTGCGCGAGCACGAGGTCGCCGTCTTTCGTGATCCGACGGGGGCCGTGCGGCGCCACCAGGTCGAGGTGGGTTCGCACTTCATCGTCTCGAACTCGCGCGGCGCCATCACCCGGGTGCTCGACGCCATCGACGCCAAGACGCCGCGGCTCGGCGACGAGCCCGACTTGGCCTTCATGCTCGCGCGCGATCCGGTCGAGTCCGACGCCCTCGCCTTCATGTCCGACGCCTTCATCGCGGCCGTCATCTCGCCGCAGCAAAAGCTGCTCGAGGCGCGACGGCAGCTCGCCTACGCCGACCTCCTCGTGCCCGGCTACGCGGCCTTGTTGCACGGCTGGCTCGAGGGCAGCGCCCCCGAAAGCGTCGAGGCCATGATCGCTGCGGGCTACTTGCGCCAAGACGAGCTGAGCCACGCCGGTGGCGAGGCCATCAGCTTTGCCCCGGGACAGGCTGCGCGCTCGAGCTGGGGCAGCGTGGGCGCCTTGACGCCGCTCATCGACCTCGAGCCGGCGACGAAGGTCAGCGAGGCCGAGAAGCTGGCCTACGAAGACTTCGCGCGCGGCTACCAGCAAAACTGGACGACCTTCATCGACCCGGTGGCCGTTCGCTTGGACCTCGCCAGCGAAGGCGAGTCCACGCGGGCCTCGGTCTCCGTGCGCGTGCTGCCCTTGATCGCCAACAGCGAGTACTCCGACATCCGCGAGGTGGTGGGTGAGCAGCGCGTCGAGGTCCCCGAGGTTCGCGACGGCCTGCAAGTGGTGTGGGCGGTCGGCAAGGACACCCGCTTGCGCCGCGAGCTCAATCAGCTGGCCAAGTCCTTTTCGGGCGACGGCAAGATCGGCATCGACTGGCTCGGAGATTGGGTCGCCATTGGAGCTTTGGATCGCAAGGCCATCTTGGAGGTCGCCTGGTACGAGCTCGAGACGGTGCAGCGCCCCGCGGCCGAGGCGAAAGACGAAGACGAAGACGTCCGCATGGCCCGTCGGATCGGCGCGCTGCCGATCTTCGCCATCGCCGACACCTCCAATCCGGCCGGCGTGGCCGCGACCTTGGCCGGCCTCAAGGCGCTCGTGAACTCGGCCGCCCCCGGCATGCTCGCCTGGGGCGAGGACAGCCGTCACCGCGAGGTGCCCATCGTCCGTATCGCGGCCAGCGCGACGGCCACCGACCCCGAGGTCAAAGCCCTGGCCGACGCCATCTCGCTGTACTACGCGAACGCGGGCGGCAAGCTCATCTTCGCCCTGCGCGAAGATGTGATGCACACGCTGATCGACCGCGCCTTGGACGG
>JAUIJR010000706.1 GCA_030431075.1 Polyangia bacterium
CCTCACGATTCGGGGGACCTTTTGAAGACCTACCCGACTCTCGCGCTCGCCCTCGCCCTGAGCCCGAGCGCCTCGGCTTCGCCACCGCCGCCGGACCCGGACTCGGACCCCTCCGCCTGTACGGATCCTTCGGGGGTCTGTGTCGAGGGCGCGAGCTACGAGCCCGACACGCGGCTCGACGACGCAGCCCGACGCAAGGAGGCCAAACGGGCGCGCAAGCGCAAGGATGTACCACTGAGCATCACCGTGACCGAAGGCCGCGCCAGCGTCTTCGTCGACGGAGTCTGGATCGGCCCGGCCCCGGTACAGGAGCTGGCCATCAAGCCCGGAAAACACGACATCGAGGTCCGCGACGGCGAGAAGGTTCTCGCCACGGGCCTGCTCAAGATCTCGACACGCTCCAAGGACCCGGTGCGCGTGGTGGTCAAGGGCAATCCGCCTCCGCCTCCGCCACCCGGCAGCGCCCTCGAGTAGTCGTCGCGTCTACGGGGCCGCTGCGTAGCTCGCCTTCGTGAAGCTGTTCTGCTCGAAGGTTCGCTCGCCGACGTGAAACTCGGTCAGCTGCTCGGCATCCCAGCTGACGGGAAGGCCCGCGCTCATGTCGAAGACCAGGGTTCCGGTCAGCTCGGCGTCGAATGCGACGAAGGTGCTGCCTTCGCCGAAGCTCAGCTCTGCGGCCCCCGAAGTGAGGATCTCGATGTCGACCGTCGCCAGCTGCTTACCGCCCTCGTCGCTGAGCGACTTGAGCATGTAGGTCGCGTCGATCTCGACGGGCATGTCACCGCCGGGGGTGTCGACCGTCTCTTCACGAGTATCGAGCTTCACGGCCTCGCCTTCGACCAAGCCGGTCGTCGGGAGGTTGGGGAGCTCGAGCACCGAACTGGCCTCGAGCTCGCGCACGGCCATCTCGTCCTCACTCTTCTTGCGAGCCTCGGCGCGCGCGCGTCGTTCCACGTTCTCCGGGAGGGCCTTGGTCGCGTCCTCGTCCACGTCGCCGATCCGATCCATGACGCCGTAGCTCTTCGCCCCGCGAAGCAAGGCCACCATGTCGGTCGGCTCCTCGCCCTCTTCGGGCTTGTCCTCGAAGGCGCCCTTGGCGACGTACTCGACGTTCTCCCCGTTCGTGAGCTCGACGCGCAGTTTGCCGCCTTCGATGGGCGTGGCCACGATCGAGCCGTCCGCCTTGACGCTCTGCTCGCCGGTCGCGTTGCCGGAGACCGTCGTGGTCTGCTCGATCGTCGCCTGCAAGCTGAATCCGCCTTCCGGGTACTTGAGGCGAGTCTTCCCGTCATCCACCTCCGCGAGCGCGTCGGCCGGCTCTGGGGGGCTGGAGCTGTCGCTCTTCTCGCAGGCCGCGCCCATCGCCAGGGTCAGGGAGAGGGCGCCGAGGAGCGGACGGAGGGGTCGATTCATGGCGGAACGCTAACGGCGAGCCGGCCTTGGCGCAAGCGCGCGGCAGCTCACGTGACACGCCTTTCGGGCGGCACATTTGACACGCCTTCCGGGCGGCGCCCGGGAGCCCCACGGATCTGCTACAACGCGCCGCGGTGTTCGACACCCTGAGATTCGTGCTCGGCGGGGGCCTCCGACTCCCCCGCGATCAGACGACCCGGATTCCGCGGCGCGTTCGCAAGCTCGCGGCCCCACAGATCGGCGAGATGCAAGCTGCGCTCGACGAAATCGGAGGCATGCCCGGTATCGCCGACGTTGGCACCACCAAGCAGGTCCCGCGCGGGTTCTACGCCGCGATTGACAAATTGGTAGCGGCCTACGACGCCTACGTCGACATCGTGCGCGCGGAATTGGGCTTGCAAGACAAACCCCGCCCCGGTGAGCCGGGTGGC
>JAUIJR010000707.1 GCA_030431075.1 Polyangia bacterium
CGTCGCTCAGCCCCGCCGTCTCCAGCGCCTTGACCAACCACGAGCGCAGCTCTTTGACGCCGGCCGCGTTGGCTCCGTCGGTCTCTTCGAGCACCGCGTAGGCCTCGATCATCTTGCTCAGACCGTCGACGAGCTTGTCGCCATCTCCCGACTGCACCAGGCGCTCGCCCTCGAGGAGGGTCTGCATCGCGCTGTCGCGCCGCGGGTTACTCGACTGCGTGGTGGTGGTGGTGGTGCTCCCGCTTCCTTTTTTGGAGATGCCGGGGCTGCCGGCCAAAGCGGGCGCCGCGGACAGTGAGAGCAGGGCGGTCGCGCCGGCCGTGGTGGCGAGGCGCGCAAAGCGAGTCTTGAGTGCGGTCATCGAAAGATGGCGGGCGTCGAATGCGTGGGGGACTTACTTGGCGTCGCGCAAGATGAGCGAGGTGGCGAGCGTGGCTTCCTTCGCCTGGGCCAACTGCACCTTGAGCGCAAAGGTCTGCTCTTGGGCCTTGGGATCCACCAGGACCACCGGCTCGGCGTCGGGCTCGGTATCGGCTTGCATGTTGCCCGACTCGTCTTCGACCCCGAGGTCGATGTTCATCGACATGTCGTGGCCCACGGCCATGAACAGGCCAGCGCGGTTGGCCGGGATCTGCACGCCGCGCTGCGTGATGGTCTCGCCCGGCAGCAAGATCGTCGCCTGCATCGCCCAGTCGCCGGGGCTGTCGAGGAAGACGGCCCCCTCGAAGCCGTTGTTGGCGAAGACCTGGTTGGCCTTCACGCCCTTGTTGAGCATGTTTTGGAAGACCTTCTGCATCATGTCGCTGGGCACGCGGTAGCCGTCGTCGACGGCTATGCCCATGCCGCCGAAGGTCTCGGTCCCTTCGCCGCTGACGGCGAGCACGACTTGATAGTTCGCGTCGGTGGGGGGCGTGAAGTAGAGCACCGGCTGGCTGTCGTTGTGCACGTCTTTGGCGAGAATGTTGCCCTGGGCGTCGGCGACGTAGATGTCCACGTCTTCGTCGCGGGCCGAGGCACCGAAAAAGACGTACTCCTTGCCCGCCTTGAGGGGGCGGCCGACGATGAGCGGCGCACCCGACTGCAGGTAGCCCCCGAACAGCGAAGTCGCGTCACCGTCGAGGCCGTACTTGGTCTCTTCCATCACGTAGGTGGCGAAGGAGAGGAGCTTCGAGAGGGTGCCGGCCATGAAGTAGCCGGGGCGCCAGTCCTCCTCGCGGATGTCGAGGCGGATGGTCGAGTTGCTGCTGCCCTGGGCGACGCGCTCTTCGACCTGCGCCGGCTCCGGCGTCGGGGTCGAGCTGCCATTGCCCTCTGCGTCGACCCAGTAGCGCTCTCCGAGGGGGATGAGCATCATCTGCATCGGCGTGTGACAGCTGGGATCGGCCGTGGTCTTGCACGCTTCGACGTCACCCCAGCTGCGCGTCGCGCCCTTGCGATGCTGGGCCGAGCCGCCGCCGCCCACGTTGCCCGGGACCTTCACGTCGACGCCGGCGTCGAGCTGCTGCAGCTCGTCGAACTGCACCGCGCCGACGCTGAGCGAGGCGACGTAGTGGGTGGCGTCGCGACATGCCGGATCGTCGCGGGGGACGCGAGGCTCGTCGACGAGCTGGTAGGCGCCGACGGTCACGTAGTTGAACTCGAGCTCCGAGCCGGCGGCCACGTAGCTCGAAAAGCGCGCGACGCCGAGGGGCACACGCGCCCGCAGCTCGCCTTGGTCTTTGACGTGCACGGACTCGACGTGCTTGCCGCTCGCGTCTTGGTACTCCCAGCGCGCCGACAAGGCGCAATCGAGCAGCTGCAGCTCGGTCGGGTTGTTCGGATCGAAGCGGGCGAGCAGGACGCG
>JAUIJR010000190.1 GCA_030431075.1 Polyangia bacterium
GCGACAAGGCGGCGCCGATGATCCGCGGCTTGAGCTCTTCGTACTCGCGCACGACCTCCTTCGAGGTGTCCGTGGCCAGCTCGACGCCGATCTCTTTGCCGTCGACGTAGACGCGCGCGCCGTCGTAGAGGTCGGTGCTCGCCACGAGCTGCGGGTAGACGATGAACTTCATCACGCCGTGCTGCAGCACGGTCGTGTCGCCGGTGATGTAGGCCGCGCCGAGTCCGATGGCCGCGCCGATGGGGATGCGCTGGGGCACCTTGTGGGGCACGCGGCCGAGCTTGACGACCACGAGCAGCTCGCCGTCTTCGCTCGCGGTGCTCCCTTGGACGATGGCCGCGGTGACGACGGGGGACATCGCCTCGTCGTCTTCACCTTCGGCCGCGTCGTCTTCTGCCTCGGCCTCGCTGTCTTCACCCTCGTCCGTGTCACCCTCGGCCTCGCCTTCCGGCTCTCCCTTCGCGCCGTCCTCGTCGCCTTCGGCTTCGGCCTCGGCGCCCTCGGCTTCCTCGTCCTTCGGGTCCGACTCCGGATCCGGCTTCGTCTCGGGCTCGGAGGGCGTTGTCGCCTCGGGCTTCGCGTCGCCGCGCCCGCTGGCCTCGTAGGCCTCGATGCGTTCGCTCGAGTAGCCGCCGCCGTCGGCCCGCAGACGCGCGATGGGCCCACGCAGCGAGGCGAAGTCGCGCTGCTGCAGGGCTTCGTCGTAGTAGCGAAGGGCTTCGTCGCGCTGGCCGAGCTGCTCGAAGACGAAGCCGGCCATGTACGAGCCGAACTCGCCGTGGGCGTGCTCCGGGTCGTGGTCGAGCAGATAGTTACGCATCACCGTGAAGCGCTTCGCCTCGACCTTGGCGCCCTCGAGGTCGCCCCGCATCAGGTAGTTTTGGAGGTTCAAGGCGTTGAGGGCCAAGCGCTCCGAAGGCGGCGTCTTGTACTTGGCCGAGCTCTCCGAGTAGACCCAGCGCGCAATGTTGCCGCCGACGTCGGGCGCGATGTCCAAGAGTTCCAGCTCTTGCTCGGCCGCCTGGAAGTCGCGCGCGGACAGCTCGTAGGCGCCGAGCGCTTGCAAGATCGTCGCGCGCTCGAGCACGGCCAAGCCCGTGTCCTTCTTCCACTTGCGCGGGAGCTTCTCCTGCTTTTTGACCTTGAGGACGCCGTTGGCTTCGTCGACCGCGCCTTCGTAGTCGGCCTGGTCGAGGCGCGCGCGCATGCGCTGGTTGATGTCGGTGTAGGTGGCACAGGCGAGGCTCAGCCCACCGAGCGCGGCCATGGCGAGGCCCGCGACGCGCAGCCGTGCGCGACGAGGCATTCCCGCGGGCGCGGGTCGGCGCGTCTGCCGGCGCTCAGCCACCCTTGACCGTCTTGCTCCGGATCGACTCGTGCTGGAACTTGATCATGCCGGTCTCGACCTCGAGAATCTGCACGAAGAGGGTGTACTGCACGCGGCGCTGTCGCTTGAGGCGCTCGTCCGAGGCCGTGATCTTGCCGGTGACGTAGTACTTGGCGCCGACCTGCTTGGAGATCGCCGCGGCCGTCGAGTGATCGAAGGCCTCACCGTTTTGGGTCCAGACCTCCTGGGCCAGTTCGGGCTGACGCTCGCGGCTGACGACGCCGACCGCGTTGCTGTTGACCAAGTTGGTCTCGAGGCGCGAGAGCAGCTGCAACATCTGATCGTCGATGTGCTGCGTGGTCGCGTTTTTGATCGGCCAGATCGCGAGCACCGGCGCTTGCTCCGCCGTCTGGATCGTTCCGGTCCAAAAAGGCGAGGCGTAAAGGGCGTTGAGGGTCTCGTCCGCGAGGTAGTCGACGTCGACGCGATCGAGGCCGGTGCTGAGGGCCTTGACGTCCATGCCGGGCTTGTCGCTGTCACGCTGCGCGCGAACGCAGCCGCTGGAGGCGAGGAGGGTCAAGGCGAACAAGGTGAGCAGGCTTCGTTGCATGGTCGGTCTTTCCGTCGAGTCGTGTGGTGCCTCACAAGATCAGGCTGAGGCCCGGGACTTCGTAGAGACGCTCGTAAAGGGAGATGACTTCATCGACGTGCTCGGCATCGAGCACCGCGGTGATGCAAAGTTTGTTGCCACCTCGGCTCTCGCGCTCGCTGAACTGCACGCGATCGCGGGTGACGATGGCCACACACGCCGCCTCGATCCCGCTTCGAAAGCTGGCCTCGGAGGGGCCGAAGGCCTTGATCACGTAGGCGCAGGGGAAGCGATGGTTCGCCAGGAGCAGGTCCCGGTGCGGCGCGCGGCGCGAAGCCGTCATGTCCTTGTCCTACCACTTTGTGCCGATCGGCGGTAGGCAATGCCCGTGCACGCCCGGCACCCCGGCCTCGCTTTGCGCATGCGCAGCTCGCTGTTCGCAGGCCTCGTCGCGTGCCTCGCCTGCGGCCCCAGTGGCGAGGGCAAAGGGGGTCCCGGCGGCGGAAAAGGTGGCGGTCGAGGGGGCCACGGAGGTCCCCCCGGTGCGGGTGGAGCCAAAGATCCGGGTGAACCCCTGGCCGTCGAGCTCGCCGCCGTCGAGCGCCGAGACATCGTGCGCGGCTACATGGCCTCCGGCACCCTCGAGGCCATCCAGAGCATCGAAGTGCGCCCGACCCAAAGCGGCGTGCTCGCCAAAACCTACGTCGAAGAAGGCGACCGGGTCGATGCCGACCAGATGCTCGCCCGCGTCGACGTCAAGGAGCTCAGCTTGGCTGCCAAGCGCGACAAGGTCGCCGCGGCCAACGCCCGACGCGAGCTCGACCGCCTCGACGAGCTCGTCGCCCAGCAAGCGGCCTCGACCCAGGAGATCGATCAGCAGCGCTACGCCGTCGCGGCGGCCGAGGCCTCGGCCCGGCTGTCCCGCTACCAAGTCAGCTTGGGCACCGTGCGAGCGCCCTTCGCCGGCACCATCACCGCGCGCCTGCTCGATCCCGGCAACTACGTGACGGCCGCCGACGTGGTCTACGAGCTCGCCGACCTCAGCGTGCTCGAGCTCTCGGTGCACGTCCCCGAGCGCGAGGCCGCCCGCGTGGCCATCGGCGCGCCGGTGGTGCTCGGCAACCTGGCCGACGCGGAGTTTCGCGGCGAGGTGGTGCGACGCGCCCCCGTCGTCGACCCGCTGACCGGCACCGTCAAGTTCACCGTCCACACCGGCGAAGAACGCCCCGAGACGGCCGTGCCCGGCGCCTTCGTCCGGGCCTTCATCGAGCTCGAGGCCCACCGCCAGGTCCCGGCGCTTCCGCAAAAGGCGATCGTCCGCAATCCAGATGCGAACTTCGTCTACGTCATCGAGGACGGCAAAGCCATGCGCAAGCCCGTCGAGCTCGGCCTCGAGGATGTCGAGTGGGTCGAGATCAGCGGTGGGCTCGCGCCCGGCGACCGCGTCGTCGCCGACGTCCACGAGATCACCGACGGCATGCCGCTGAAGCCCTTCGTCGCCGGAGCCGCCCACGCCGAGGGCGAGCCCGAGCACCGTAAAGAACGAAAGCCGGAGGCGGGCTAGTGCTCGCGCGGCTCATCGCCGCCGTGGTCGTCCGACCGGTGACGACCACGATGGTGACCATCGCCATCTTGCTGTTCGGTCTCGTCGCCGCCGGCCGCATGTCGGTCGACCTGCTCCCCGACCTCGCCTACCCCTCGATCACCGTCCGCACCACCTACCCGGACGCCGCGCCCGTCGAGGTCGAAGAGCTCGTCACGCGCCCGGTCGAAGAGCTCGTCGGCGCGGTCCCGGGCATCGTCGCCGTGGAGTCGGTCTCGCGCGAGGGCATCAGCGAAGTCGTGATGGACTTCGCCTGGGGCACGAACATCGACCGCGCCATGGCCGACGTGCGCGAGAAGCTCGATCGCGTCCGCTTGCCACAGACCAGCGAGCGCCCCCAAGTCCTGCGCTACGACCCGAGCCAAGCCCCCGTCTTGCGCCTCGCCTTGGTGGCCGGCGAGGACCTGCGTGACGGCGAAGACCGCCAGGCCATGTCCGAGCTGCGCTGGGTCGCCGAACGTCAGCTCGAGCGGCAGCTCGAAAAGATCCCCGGTGTCGCCGCCGTCGTCTTGCATGGCGGTGACGAAGACGAGGTCCGCGTCGAGATGGATCCGGCCCGCCTCGCCGCCTTCGGCATCGACAGCCAAGAGGTGGTCGACGCGATCACCCGCGACAACGTCAATCGCCCCGGCGGCGGGCTCACCGAAGGCGACTCGCGCTACCTGATCCGTACCGTGCACGAGGCCCGCTCCCCCGAAGCCCTCGCGCGCATCGTCGTCCGCGCCAACGACGGCGCGGTCTTGCGCGTTGGGGATCTGGCCGAGGTCCAGCGCGTGCCCATCGAGCGCACCGAGTCCTCCTTCGTCGGGACTCGCCCCGCCGTCGAGCTCTCCGTCTTTCGCGAGGGTGACGCAAACACGGTCACCGTCGCCCGCTCCGTGACCGACGCCCTCGGCCAGATGCGCTTCGAGGAGGGTCGACGCGTGGAGATCCTCTACGACCAGGCGGTCTTCATCGAGTCCGCCGTCCGCGAGGTCCGCGACGCCGCGCTGATCGGCGGTGGCCTCGCCGTGCTGGTGCTCCTCTTTTTTCTGCGCAACTTGCGGTCGACCGTCGTCATCGGCGTCGCCATCCCGATCTCGGTGTTGGCCGCCTTCATCCCCCTGCGTTCGTTGGGGGTGACCTTGAACCTGATGAGCCTGGGCGGCATCGCCTTGGGGATCGGCATGTTGGTCGACAACTCGATCGTCGTGCTCGAGTCCATCGCCCGTCGCCGCGAGCAAGACCCCGAGGCGAGCCGCGCGGCCACGGCCATCGCCGGGACGCAGGAGATCGCCGGCGCCGTGGTGGCCTCGACCTTGACCACCGTCGCGGTCTTCTTGCCGATGGCCTTCGTCACCGGCGTCGCCGGCGAGCTCGTCCGCGACCTCGCCTACGCGGTCAGCTTCTCCATCCTCTCGTCGATGGCGGTGAGCCTCACGGTGGTCCCCGCGCTCGAAGGTCTGGGCGGCCTCGCGCCCGAAGGCGAGGGCGAGGGGCCGCCACCCCGGCGCGGCCTGCTCGAGCTCCCCTTTTGGCTGCTGGGACAGCTGGTGCGCGTGGTGGCCTTCGTCATCCACCAGCTCGGGCGACTGCTCGGCGCGCTCGCGCTCATCCCCTGGGCCCTCTACGAGAAGATCGAGAGCACCTACCCCGTGTTCTTGCGGGCGGCCCTCGCCGCGCGCTGGCTGGTCGTGGCCGCGGCCGTCGGGCTGGTCGTGGCGAGCGGGGCGGTGGGCGCGAAGCTCGACCGCGCCTTGTTGCCCGAGATCGATCAAAGCAGCTTCTTCGTGCAGTTCGATCTGCCGCAGGGCTCCGCACTGCCGGCCACCGAGCGGGCCTTGCTGGCCGCAACCCAGGCCGTCGAAGGCCAGGCCCACCTGCGCACGACCTTCGCCCGCGCGGGCAGCATCAGCCAGGCGGCCTCTGCGGCCGGAAGCGTCGAAGGTACGCATCTCGGTCAGCTGGACATCGAGCTGGACGCGAGCCAGCCGCCCGCCGTCCGGGCGCAGGCCCGCGAGTCCATCTTGGCCGAGGTCCGCAAGATCCCGCTGCCCGAGGGCACGCGCATCGTCGTCGGCGAGCCGGCCCTCATCGCCTTCGAGTCGCCGCTGGAGATCCAGGTCTTCGCCGAAGACAACGACGACGCGGTCGCCCTGGTCAACGAGCTGCTCCCGGCCCTGCGCGAGCTCGAGAGCCTCGAGGACCTCGCCCCCGACGATCTACTCGGGCGCCCCGAGCTTCGACTCGACTTCGACCGCGAGCGCCTCAGCCGCCTCGGCCTCAGCGTCGACCAAGTCGCCAACGCGGTCCTTCGCGCCGTGCAAGGCGAGCTCGCCGGCAAGATGCAGACGGCCGAAGACCAGCTCGACATTCGCGTGCAGCTACCGCGGGTGCATCGTTCGAAGCTCGAGGACGTGCGGCGCATCCAAGTCGGGGTCAAAGACGGCGTGACCGTGCCCCTCTCGGCCGTGGCCGAGGTCGAGGCCATGTCGGGCCCGGCCGAGATCCGTCGCATCGAAGGGCGTCGCGGCCTGCGGATCTCTGCGCGCGTGACCTCCACCGATCTCGACGGCGTCGCGCGCGAGGTCCAAGCCGTGCTCTCAGCTCACGCGCCCGCAGACCCCGAACGTGGCGAAGCGCGAGTCTCCGGGCAAGCGGCGGCGATGGGCGAGTCGCTGCGCGGCTTGGCCCTGACGGCCGCGTTGAGCATCTTTTTGGTCTACGTGGTGATGGCCTCGAGCTTCGAGAGCCTGCACCACCCCTTGCTGATCATCTTCACCGTTCCTTTGGCCACGGTCGGCGTCGTGTGGGCCTGTGTGATCGCGGGCCTACCGATCTCGGCCCTGGTCGGGATCGGTACGATCATCTTGGGCGGCATCGTGGTGAACAACGCGATCGTCTTGATCAACGCCGTCAACCAGCGCCGCGGTCGCGACATGGAGACCCGCGAGGCCTTGCTCGACGCGGGCCGCGTGCGCCTGCGCCCCATTTTGATGACCACCGCCACGACGGTGCTCGGCTTGGTGCCGATGGCCCTCGGTCTGGGCGACGGGGCCGCCTTGCGCCAGCCCCTCGCCGTCGCGGTGATCGGCGGTCTGCTCGCCGCGACCCTCTTGACCCTGATCGTGATCCCGGCCGTCTACGCGATCTTCCCGGGCCGACGCCGCGAAGCGTGGCGCGAGGCCCCGCTCGAGTAGTCGCTCAGGGCCGCCAGTAGTCTGCGAGCGTGGTCGGCCGGTGTCCCAGCTCGGACCACGCGCCCTCGAACTCGATCACCGCGACGCTGGCCGGAACGAAGCTCGAGACCTGCGTCCCACCGCGACGCGCCAGGCGATCGGCGAGCTCATGGATCCCCGGGTTGTGAGCGACGAGCGCGAGGCAGACGGCATCCCCGCCGGCTTGCGTCGCCGCCTCGAGCAGACGATCCGGCTCGGCCAAGTAGAGCTCGGCGCGCGCTTCGAGCGAGGCGGCCCGCAGTACTTCGGCTATCCCCTGCGCAGTCTCGCTGGTGCGACGTGCATCCGAGTGAATCAAGCGCTCCGGCGCGAGGCCCTGCGCGTCGAGCCATGCGCCCGCCGCCTTCGCCTCGATGAGCCCGCGCTCCGACAAGGGACGCGCGTGGTCCTGCTCCCCCGGCGAAGCGTGAGCGTGTCGGATCAAAAGCAGCGTCCGCGTCGTCGCCATGCGCAGATCCTAGCAGCTGCTACCCTGCCTTCGTGCCCGAGGCCCGCCCCTCGCCCGCGACGAAGCCGCCCTACCGGATCCTCGTCACGAGCGCAGCGCTTCGAGATCCGGTCGCGGCCGCGCAGGCCCTGGGCCTTGGCCCGCGCCGTCTCGGGAGCACGCTCGCGCTCGGCGAGCTCAGGCGCGAGAGCCTGATCGCGTGTGTCGAAGGGCCCGAGGGGCTCGCCATCTGGATCCCCGATGGCCGCGACTTCGACCCGAGCGAAGTACGCGCGGAGCTCGAGTTGAGGCGCGCGGGTCTCGACGCGAGCCAGCGCGCGAAGCTCGACGGCCTGCTCGGCCGCGAGCTCCCCGACGAAGACACGCTGAGCGCCACCGAGCTGCTCCCCGTCGACTACGCGCGCGACGCAGATCCCAAGGCGCGCACCCCGGCGACCCCCGATCCCGCAGGCGAAGGCCGCCTCTTCGGCCGCATGCTGGTGTTCCTCGTCGCCGTGCTCGGCGCGCTCGGCTACCTCGCCTGGCGATACCTGGGTTGATCCGGCGACCTCAGGGCCGCTGGCTCGGCGGCTCGACGGGCTCGATGGGCTGCCTGGGTTGCCTGGGTTCGATGGGTGCTATGCTCGACGCATGTCGCGGCGCTGGACCGTCGAAGTCCGAGACGGGCACCCGTCGGATCGAGAGTTCGACCTGACCTTCTGGCAAAACGCCGGGGCCAGCGCTCGCTACGCAGCTGCGTGGGAGCTCGTTGTCGAAGCGCATCGCCGAAAGGGCGGAGACCCCCGTGAACTCCGAGTTCAGCGAACTATTGTCTCAACTCGCAGAACACCGGGTTAGATACCTGGTGGTCGGGGGCTGATGGGACGTCCTCCCACGCGAGTGGACATCCTCAAATCCATCGACGGCGTCCGCTTCGCCACCGCGTGGAAGAACAGAGTGCGAGCGAAAGTCGATGGAACATCCATCAACTTGATCTCACGGCGCGACCTCATTCGGAACAAGCGAGCATCGGGTCGGCCTCGAGATCTGCTCGATCTCGAGTCTCTTCAAGCTCGGCCCCCGAAGCTCTGATCCCGCGCCCTCAGGGCCGCTGGCTAGGCGGCTCGACGGGCTCGATGGGCTGTCCGCCCAAGCCGGGGTCTTGGGGCACCAAGGCGCCCGAGGGATCGATCTTGGCCTCTTCGAGCTGGGCTTCCATCAAGGCGCGCTCGGCCTCCATGCGCTGCATCTCGGCTTCCATCAGCGCCTCTTCGGAGCGGCGTTGGTACTTGGTGAAGGCTGGAACGGCGATGGCGGCGGCGATGCCGACGACGCCGACGCCACTGAGCGCGGCCGCGCCGAGTTCGTCGCTCGAGCGGGCCTTGTAGCTGTAGGCGCGGTGCGAGCCGCCGTACTTCTTGGCGAGCGGTCCGTAGGCGTCGGCGGGCGAGGTGCCGGAATAGACCGACTCGATGGCCGCGAGCGCAGCCTTGCCCTCTTCGGTGCGCGCGTCGCCAAAGGTCCGCACCGCGATGTGGAAGACCGGGCTGGTGTCCGCACGGGCCCCCCACGCGCTGATCTCCGAGTAGGGCGCGAAGAGCTGCATCACGCCTTTGACCATCTCGATCGAGGGCTTGTCGGGCAGCTCTACCTTGCTCCACTCGGCCTCGAGCTCCTTCATCAAGGCGGGGCTGTGCAAGCCGTCGAGGTTCGCGTGGTAGGCGAAGAAGACCTCGCCGGCCGAGAGTTCCGCCGCCATGCCCGGGGGCAGCGAGGCCAAGAGCTCCTTGCTCGGGCCTTCGCCGCTCGCGTTGGCGATCTTCTTCGCGCCTTCGGAGGTCACGCCGACGCTGCCGCTGAGGTAGCCGCCACCGACCCAGGCCGAGACCGCCGGCTCCCAGAACTTCTTCATCTCTTCGATCTCGCCGCCGGAGAAGATCGCGCTGAGGACCCGGAACTTCTCGCCCGCAGCTTCGATCTCATTGGCCTCGAGCTCGAAGCTCACTCCGCCGAGCTCGGGGATGTCCTTGGGGATGTTGTCCTTTTGCGTCCAGCCGAGGTCGAGCACGCTGCGCACGGGGTAGGGATCCGAGACGCCGACCTGGACCAAGAGCGCCGGCGGCTCTTGAATGCCGGCCATCAAGAACTCGCCGTCGAAGGCATCGACCATGGCTTTCGCGGGCGCGGGCACGCCCCCGGACTGCGCTTTGGCGCCGGCCATGTCGACTTGTGCCCACAAAAAGGTGTCGCCCGGCTGCACCAGGCGCAGGGCCTTGGCCTTGCCGCCGCCGACGACCTTCGAGAACTCCGGCGGGAGCTCCTTTTTGGGGTGTACGGCCACGTGGTAGAGGCCGGGGTCGGTGCTCATGACCATCGAGGCTTCCTCGAAGTCGAAGGCCACGTTCACGCCCTTGAAGTCCACGCCGGGGAGATCATGCTCGAGGGCGGCGACAAGCTCTGCGCCCTTCTTGGCCGGCTTGAAGGCCTTGGCCTCCTCGACCGACTTGCCGCAGGCGATCCAGGCCGGGTCGGCGTCGAGCTTCGCGCAGTGCTCCGTCACGCTCGTCGCGGGCTCGTCGACGGCCTCGGCGATCGGCACCAGCTTCTCGACGCTCTCCGCCTTGAACAAGATGACGCCGCCTTTGGCCTTCTCGCCGTTGA